>JAQGNK010000456.1 GCA_028291905.1 Polaromonas sp. | reverse complement strand
GGCGAGCTGCTGGCCGTGCTGTTGGCGCGGGACTTCGAGGATGGTGAAAAGGTCATTATCGGTACCAACTCTGACATTCAGCTCGCAGCGTGCAACCTGGCGCGCCAGATGCATGCGCCCCAGCTGTGGTGGATCTCGGGTCCTGGCGGTATGGTCAATCCGGTACGCAATCACCTGCTGTCCACCGCCTCCTCTGAGAACATTGAATCATCCGAGGCTTGGATGGACCTTCCGAACATGATCGATTTCATTGACTGGAAGATCCATTTCTTCGACTTTGCAATTCTGTCCGCGCTGCAGGTCGATCGCTTCGGCAACATTAACACGGTGGTGATCGGGGACCAGGCCAAGCCCAAGCTGCGCGGGCCCGGAACGGTCGGGATCAGCGCGCTGTGTGGATTGGCCAAGCGCTTTTATGTGGCGTTGACGCGCCATGATAAGAGCGCTTTTGTCGAGCGTGTGGACTTTTTGTGTGGTCCTGGGCATCTGGAAGGCGGCGATTCGCGCGAGCAAGCCGGCCTGCCGGCTGGTGGACCCAAGCTGGTGTTGTCCCCACTAGGCGTGTTCGACTTCGAGCCTCGCACCAAAGCGATGCGCGTGCGCTCGATCCACCCCGGCGTCACGCTGGCGCAAATTCATGAAGCCACCGGCTTTGAATTGCTCGTTGAGGGCATGCCGCCTATCACTGAGATGCCCAGCGCGGAAGAACTGCAGATCCTGCGCAGCCGCGTTGACAGCCGCGGCACGCTGCGCCGCAAGTTCCCATGATGCCTGCCGGATCGGCAGCCCTTTTACCTAACGTGTCTGTATCCAATGAGCAAAAGCAAACTGATGTCTCTGGACGAAGCGGTCGCCAGCGTCAATGACGGCGACCAGGTCGCCCTGGGCGGCTGGATCTTCAATGCGCAACCCATGGCGCTTGTGCGGGCATTGATCCGCAAAGGTGTTCGCGATCTGAACCTGATTCCGGCGCCCGGTTCGATTGCACCCGACATGCTGATCGGCGCCGGCTGCGCGCGCAGCACCGCGTGCGTGTTCATCAGCTTCGAGCAGTTCGGCCTGGCGCCGCACTTTCGCCGTCAGGCTGAGGCCGGCACGCTGAAGGTTTACGAACTCGACGGGCCCGGCATCGCGGGCGGCCTGCGCGCGGGCATCTGCGACCTGCCGTGGTCGCCGATTCCTGACCTGGGAACCGATCTGCCGCGCCACACGCCCGAGCATTACTGGCCGCTGCCAACCAAACCGGGCGAGCGCAAGCTGCTCGCTGCTGCCGCGATCAAACCCGACGTGTGCCTGCTGCATGCGCAGCAGGCGGACGAATACGGCAACGTGCAGTATTTGGCCTCGCCGTTCTTTGACGCAATGCTGGCGCAAGCGTCCCGGCGCGTCATTGTGTCGGTAGATCGTATTGTTTCGACCGACACGATACGCAAGTCCAATCACCTGACCAAGCTGCCCAGTGCATTAGTGGACGTGATCGTCGAGGCGCCTTACGGCGCACATCCGGCCTCGTCGCCTTCGCTGTACGGTGCCGACGAGCTCCACCTGAAGGAATACGTGAGAGCTAGCGCCAGCGCCGAGGCCTTCGCCGCCTACCTCAAGCGCTACGTCAGTAACGCCGCGGCGCACGCTGACTACCTTGATGCGCTGGGTGGCGCCCGGCTCGCATCGCTCGCTGTGTCGGAAACCAACCTGACCTGAAGGACACAATGACCCGCAACACTAACAAGCTCGTGCACAAGGGGACGCCATGAGCCAGAACCTTTATGCCCAGTTTGAAGAACGCTTTCCGCACGACGATGGGGCACCCGCAATGGCGCTGCCCGATGGCCGCATCGTCCCCTACGGCGAACTGAAGGTCCAGAGCGCGCGCTACGCTAACTTGCTGGTATCGCTCGGTGCCAAGCCCGGTGATCGCATCGCGGCGCAGGTGGAGAAGTCGCCATGCGCCGTCTTCCTGTACCTAGGCGCCTTGCGCGCCGGTTGCGTGTTCCTGCCGATGAATCCGGCTTACCAAAGCGGCGAACTGGCGCATCTGCTGGGTGACGCGCGCCCGCACGTGTTCGTCGTGCGGCCGCAGGCGGCAGCCCAGGGGAGGGAACTTGCCGCGCAGGCAGCCGTACCCCATGTGCTGGAGCTGTCCGACGACGGAGAGGGTGAATTGGCAGTGGCTGCGGCTCAACACGCTCCCCGCTTTGCCACTATATCGCGCAGCGCCGATGACCTCGCGGCCATCCTCTACACCTCGGGCACCACGGGTCGTGCCAAGGGCGCGATGTTGACACACCGCAACCTCGGCATCGGCGTAAGCACGCTGCACAAGTTCTGGGGGTTCAAGCCCGGCGATGTGCTGCTTCACATTCTTCCGATTTACCACTTTCACGGCCTGTTCGTTACGCTGCACTGCGCATTGTGGAACGGCAGTGCGATGTGGTTCGAGCCAAAGTTCGATGCCAAGCGTGCCGTTGCGCTGCTCCCGCGCAGCACGGTATGCATGGGGGTGCCAACGCACTACGTGCGCATGCTCGCCGAGCCCGGCCTCAATCCCGAAGCCTGCCGCGAGATGCGGCTTTTCATCTCCGGTTCGGCACCGCTGTTGCCCGACATCTTCAACGCCTTTCGCGAGCGCACCGGCCATACCATCCTGGAGCGCTACGGCATGACCGAAGGCGGCATGTTCGCGTCCAACCCCTATGGTGGCGAGCGCCGCTGCGGCACGGTCGGGCAGGCGCTGCCCGGCGTTTCGTTGCGGGTGATGAATGGCGAAGGGCAAGCTGCTGCGCCGGGCGTGACCGGTCAGATCGAGGTGAAGGGCGACAACGTATTCGCCGGTTACTGGCGCCTGCCTGAAAAAACGGCCGAGGAGCATACGGCTGACGGCTACTTCAAGACCGGCGACCTCGGCCAGTTGAGCAAAAATGGGTATCTCACCATCGTCGGACGCGACAAGGACCTGATCATCTCGGGCGGCCTGAACATCTACCCCAAGGAGATCGAGGAGGTGATTGACGCGCTGGCGGGCGTGAGGGAATCGGCCGTCATCGGCCTGAAGCATCCCGACTTCGGCGAGGCCGTCGCCGCAATCGTGGTGCGCGAGGCTGCAGCGGTGTCGCAGCCGCAGGCCGAAGAAGTGGTGCAGGCGGTCAAGTCCCGGCTCGCTTCGTTCAAGGTGCCCAAGAGCGTGTATTTCGTGGACGATCTGCCGCGCAATGCCATGGGCAAGGTGCAGAAAAATTTGCTACGGGAGCGTTTCGCATAAAGCGACCCTTGACCGGCGCACCTCATGGCGACCTTGCCCCTTACAGGGACTTTACAGGCAGTCAAGAGAGACCGTATTCATTGCGGCCGAGGAGCACAAAATGACTTGAAGCGAGGAACATACTGCAAACCTACAGATGGACTTGTTGCACTGTTTACAG
>JAQGNK010000536.1 GCA_028291905.1 Polaromonas sp. | reverse complement strand
GTGCCGTGGTCAGGGCTGGTGCGCACCAGCGGCAGGCCCAGCGTGACGTTGACGCCCTGCTCCACACCCAGGTATTTCACCGGAATCAGCCCCTGGTCGTGGTACATCGCCACGACCACATCGAACTCACCGGGCCTAGCAGCCGTGCTGCGCGCGCGCATGAACACGGTGTCGGGCGCGAACGGCCCCTGCACCTGCACCCCCTCCCGCCGGGCGGCCTCAATCGCCGGGGCGATGATGGCCTGCTCTTCGCTGCCGAACAGGCCGCCCTCGCCGGCATGCGGATTCAAGCCCGCGACCGCGATGCGCGGTGGCCGGCCCAGGCTGGCGCCCACCGCCTGATGGGTGATGCGCAGGGTTTGCAGCACGTTGTCAAAAGTCACCGCCTCAATCGCGTCCCGGAGCGATATGTGGATGCTGACGAGCACGGTTTTCAGCTCGTCATTGGCCAGCATCATGCGCACGGGCACCTCGGCCACCGGCTTGCCCAGGTGCGCGGCGGCCTCGGCCTGCAGCATTTCGGTGTGGCCCGGAAAATTCGCAGCCCAGCCGCCGGCCGCCGCCAGGGCTTCCTTGTGGATCGGCGCGGTGACCATCGCCAGCGCCTCGCCGGCCAGCACCGCACGGGCGGCCCAGACGATGCAGTCAGCCGCTGCTTGTCCCGCCAAACCATTGATCTGGCCATACGGAACCAGCACAGGCAGCTGGCATTTTTGTAGCACGCCGATGCAGTTTGGCGGCACCGAAGCCGCATCGGCCAGTGAATCGAGCTGCGCCACCGGCAGGCCCGGCAAGCCGGCTTGCGCCGACGTCAGCGCGGCGGCGCGGCGCAGCGTTGCCACGTCGCCCACCACGACGCAGCCCGCCAGATCGGCTGGTGCCTCCCGAAATGCCTTGGCGATGGTTTCAGGTCCGATGCCGGCCGCGTCGCCCATGGTGATGAGCAGGGGTTTGAAGGCGTTGAGTGTCATGCCGGGTTGTCGATGTCGATGAACTGGTGCCGCAGTCCGAACTGGGCCGCGACATGGCTGGCTGCGGCCGGGGCGCCGTAGCGCTCGGAGGCATGGTGGCCGCAGGCGATGAAGGCCACGCCCATTTCCCGCGCATAGTGGGCCTGCGGCTCGGAAATCTCGCCGGTGATGAAGGCATCGGCGCCGGCGGCGATGGCGGCTTCGAAGTAGCCCTGCGCGCCGCCCGTGCACCATGCTATTTTTTTAATAGCATCTTGCGCAGTTCCCACATGCACCACAGGTCTTTTTAATACATTTTCAATGTGCTGAGCCAGCGCCCCGGTGCGCGCAAAGCTGCCGCCGTCGATTCGCTCTCCCAGGAAACCCAGGTCCTGCTCGCCGAAGCGCTCGCTGGCTTTCAGGCCCAGCTGCAGGCCAAGCTGCGCGTTGTTGCCCAGCTCGGGATGGGCATCGAGCGGCAGGTGATAGGCGAACAGGTTGATGTCGTGGGCCAGCAGCAAGGCCAGGCGCTGCTTCATCCAGCCTGTCACACAGCCATTCTGGCCGCGCCAGAACAGGCCGTGGTGGACAAAAATCGCATCGGCCTGCGCGTCGATGGCCGCTTCGATCAAGGCACGGCTGGCGGTGACGCCCGACACTATGCAGCTGATCCGCGCCCTGCCCTCGACCTGCAGCCCGTTGGGGCCATAGTCCTTGAAGCGCGCCGGCTGCAGCAGCGCATCGAAAGCCTGCAGCAAATCGTGTCGGGTGGTGGTGCTCATGGGCCGATTGTCTCAGGCCCGGGCCGCCTGGTTTTTCCAGCATTCGCGGCTTGCCAGGGCGCTGCGTCCTACGCATTGGCATGGCGCATGCCGCACAATACGTTTTCAACGCGTGCCCACCTGCATCGTCGCCATCGACCATGACATTTTTCTCAAACCCGATAACCATTCTTTGACTCATGAAGCGCACCTGGCTCCTGTTTTCCCAGACCGTCACCATTTTGGTGGCGGCTTATTTTGTCGTGGCCACGCTTCAGCCACAGTGGTTGAACCGGCGGGCTTACGTGGGCGGCGTCTCGGTGATCGAGGCGCCAGCCAGCAGCCTGCCGCGCATCGCCGGCTCGGCCAGCCCGGTCGGGAGTTTCGCACCGGCCGCAAAAATCGCCTCGGCGGCCGTCGTCAGCATCAACACCACCAAGGCGGCCGTCAACAATCCGCAGATGAACGACCCCTGGTTCAAGTTCTTCTTCGGCGACCAGGGCCAGGGCGAAGCGCAGGCCGGGCTGGGCAGCGGCGTCATTGTCAGCAGCAGCGGCTACATCCTGACCAACAACCATGTGGTCGAGGGCGCTGACGAGATCGAGGTCATCCTCAATGACACCCGCAAGGCCAGGGCCCAGGTGATCGGCACCGATCCTGACACCGACCTGGCCATCCTCAAGATCGAACTCGACAAGCTGCCGGTGATCGTGCTGGGCAACTCGGACGCGCTGGTCGTAGGCGACCCGGTGCTGGCCATCGGCAATCCGTTCGGTGTCGGCCAGACCGTGACCGGCGGCATCGTCAGCGCGCTGGGGCGCAACCACCTGGGCATCAACACCTTCGAGAACTTCATCCAGACCGACGCGGCCATCAACCCCGGCAACTCGGGTGGCGCGCTGGTCGATGTGAACGGCAACCTGATGGGCATCAACACGGC
>JAQGNK010000453.1 GCA_028291905.1 Polaromonas sp. | reverse complement strand
AGCTCATGCCCAGCGCCCGCCCGGCATTGACCTGCCCGCGCGAGATGGACTGGATGCCGGCGCGCATGATTTCGCTGAAATAGGCGGCCTCGAAGGCGACGAAAGTGATGACCGCCGATATCTCGGCGCGGTAATTGCTGCCGCCCGGTATCAGGGCGTAGAACGAGGCCGGCACCAGCAGGAAGAACCACAGGATCACCATGACCAGCGGAACCGAGCGCATGCCGTTCACATAGACGGTGGCGGGCACCGTCAAGAAAGACTTGCCGGACAGGCGCATCAGCGCCAGCACAGTGCCGAAGATGATGCCGCCGATGGTGGCCACGATGGTCAGCTGCACGCTGAACAGGAAGCCCTTGATGACGAACTTGGAGATGATCTCCCAGTCCAGGAAACTCATGTCGAGTCCAAACATGTCAGTGTCCTCCGCCGATTGCACCGGCTATGACCAGGCCGGGAATCCGGAGCTTCTTTTCAACCACGGCCATGATCCGGTTGACGGCAAACGCGGAAACGGCATAAAGCACTGTGACGGCGAGGTAGATTTCGATGCCGCGCGAGGTTTCTTCCTGCGCCTGCATGGCGAACATGGTGAGTTCGGCGATGGACACCGCAAAGGCCACCGATGAATTCTTCAGCAGGTTCATCGATTCGCTGGTGAGCGGCGGAATGATCATGCGAAAAGCCATCGGCAAGATGACATAACGATAGGTCTGGGCGGTGGTGAAGCCCATCGCCATGCCGGCGTAGCGCTGGCCCCTGGGCAGCGCCTGGACACCGGCGCGAACCTGCTCGGCAATGCGGGCAGAGGTGAAAAAGCCGAGCGCAAAGACCACCAGAATGAAACTGGGCAAGTCCTTCATGGCCGGGAAAATTTTCGGGATGACGAAGTACCAGATGAATATCTGCACCAGCAGCGGCACGTTGCGAAACAGCTCGACCCATGCATTGGCCAGGCGAACCAGCCACGGACTGTTGGGCAGGGTGCGCAAGGTGCCGACGAGCGCGCCGAACACCATGGCCACCACCCAGGATGCGCCGGCGACGGACAGGGTCCAGCCCCAGGCGTCGAACATCCATTGCAGGTAGGTGCGACCGCTACCGTCATCATTTAAAAATACCTGCCAATCCCAAGTCATGGTGAATTCCGCCTGCTGTTGTTATCTATCGATGTTGTCGTGGATGTGTGCCTGTGCTGGCACGCATGCGAGGGGCATGCGTTAAACAACAAACCCCGCCGCAAGCTGAGCAGTGGCGGGGTTTGTCATGCGCTGGCCGGAATTACTTCTTGGCGTAGTCTTCCATCGGCTTGTCGTTCGGAGTGGCCCAGGCGGCCTTGGTGCTCTCGCTGGCGGCGTAGCCCACCTTGGTGTTCTTCGGTGGAATCGGCTGCAGGAACCACTTTTCCCAGAGCTTGGCGATTTCACCCGACTTCATCATTTCCTTGATGGTGTCGTCGCCCAGCTTCTTGAAAGCTGCATCGTCCTTGCGGATCATGATGGCGATGGGCTCGACGCTCAGCACTTCGCCGACAAGCTTGAAGTCGGCCGGGCTCTTGGAAGTGGCAATGTTGCCCGCCAGGATGGCGCCGTCCATCACGAAGGCATCGGCGCGGCCCGATTCGAGCAGCAGGAAGCTGTCGGAATGGTCCTTGCCGAAGACTTCCTTAAAGTCAATGCCGCCGGCGCGCTCATTCTTGCGCAGCGTCTGCACCGACGTGGTTCCGGTGGTGGTGGCGACGTTCTTGCCGTTCAGCTGGGCAATCGAGGTGATGCCTGAATTGGCCTTGACGGCGATGCGGACTTCCTCGACGAAAGTGGTGGGCAGGAAAGCCACATCTTTCTGGCGCGTGGCGTTGTTGGTGGTGGAGCCGCACTCGATATCGACGGTGCCGTTCTGGACCAGGGGAATCCGGTTTTGCGAGGTGACGGGCTGGTACTTGACTTCGAGCTTGCGGCCGACGGCTTTTTCCAGATTGGCAATCACATGGTTGCAGATCTCAACGTGGTAGCCGACATATTTGCCGTCACCCAGGGTATAGGACAAGGCACCCGATGAATCGCGAACACCCATGGTCACCACGCCGGAGGCCTTGACCTTGGCAATCGTGTCGGTGGCCTGGGCAAAGGCTGCGCCTGAAGCAAGCAGGGCCACAGACAAAGCAACGATCTTTAATTTCATGAAATCTCCAATAATGAAACAACTAGCAAACAATTTTATCGAGCCAACAGCAGAGGTATGCAAAGGTTTACCCGGACTGCAAGACCCTGGAATCCATCCGGCGGCAAGCTTAATACCCTGAATTAGATAGCTGGAGAAACACCTTTTTCCCGGTGGCATTTTCATGCACTGCATGCAATCTGATACATGCAATCTTTGTGCCGGGTTGCACACCAGGTGCGCCAGCAGCAGCATAAACGGAATGTCACGGACTGTAATTTTGCGGAATTAAAAACGCAAATGCTGTTTTCAGGAAAATCTATGCAAATTAGTTATAACCCCATAGGGTTCCTACCTAGTCACTGACGGCTGGCGAAAGCGGGAGGTCGGTATGCCTAGGTCGCTGGCGGTCTTTCCCTTGGCGACGGCCTGGGCCTGCAGATAAGCCCAAAGCGCCTGCGCCTGGCTTTTGGCCGAGTCCCTGGCGGTCGGCCGCTCGCGATAGGCGCGCACATCCATGGTCATTTCCAGCTCCGGCCCGGCGCTGACCAGCTTGCGGGCCCGCAGCTCTTTCTTCACCGCGCTGATCGGCAGGAATGCAATGCCATGGCCCTCCAGGGCCATCGCCTTCAGGCCTTCGGCCATGTCGGTTTCATAGACCCGGTCCAGGTGGATGGGCGTCTTGGACTCTTTCAGGATCAGGTCCACCATGCGCCCCAGGTAGGCGCCGGGCGCGTAACCCAGGTAAGGCAGCGGCTGTCCGGCCCGGCCCGGCAAGCTGTATTCGGGCTGGCCGTCGGCATTGGCGCGCACGAACGGCGCCAGCACCTCCTGGCCCAGCGACACCATTTCGTAGCGGTCGGGGCTGAGCTGGAACGGCTGCGAGTCATGGTGGTAGGAAATCAAGAGGTCGCAGCTGCCCTCGACCAGCCGCAGCACCGCGTCATGCACATTCAGGGCGATGAGCCGGCTTTTCATCGGGCCGAACTTTTCGCGCAGGCTGCTGACCCAGGCCG
>JAQGNK010000489.1 GCA_028291905.1 Polaromonas sp. | reverse complement strand
CAGACAAAGGCAGCGCTGCGCCAGCGGCTGGAGCCCAGCTACCAGGGCACCTTCACCGGCGCGCGCCGGTATGTGCTGCACACCTTCGCCACCACGCAAAGCCCGCTGATGAAAAAACGGGTTTCCCGTTTCATGACCGGCAGCCTGTGCCCCGCCTGCGATGGCAAACGCCTCAAGCCCGAAGCCTTGTCGGTCACCTTTGCAGGCCTGGACATCGGCGCGCTCTCGCAGATGTCCCTGAACCGGCTGGCCGACGTGCTGGCGCCGGCGGCCAGCGGCCAGTTCGAGGCGCCGCCCGGCCAGGACGGCGCCAGCCTGAGCCGCGCCGTATCCCGGCAAGACACCGCCAGGCGCGTGGCCGGCGGCGGATCGGCCCATTCGGCGGCGCCCGATGTGCGGCGCACGCCCAACCTGTCGGAAGAAAAACGGATGGCGGCCCAGCGCATCGCGCACGACCTGCTGGCGCGCATCGGCATGCTCAAGCAGCTCGGCCTGGGCTACCTGTCGCTCGACCGCAGCACGCCGACCCTGTCGCCCGGCGAACTGCAGCGGCTGCGCCTGGCCACGCAGATTCACTCCAACCTGTTTGGCGTGGTGTATGTGCTCGATGAGCCGACCGCCGGCATGCATCCGGCCGACAGCGAAGCCCTGCTGCTGGCGCTGGAGCGGCTCAAGCGCTCGGGCAACTCCCTTTTTGTCGTCGAGCATGACCTGGAGGTGATGCGGCGCGCCGACTGGCTGGTCGATGTGGGGCCCGAGGCGGGCGAGCGCGGCGGACACATCCTCTACAGCGGCCCGCCAGAGGGTTTGCGGCAGGTGACAGCCTCCCAGACCGCCCACTACCTGTTCGGCGATGAACAAAAACCGCGTCGCGCGCCGCGCCAGCCCCAGGGCTGGCTTGAACTGCGCGGCATTACCCGCAACAACCTGCACCGGCTCGATGCACGCTTTCCACTGGGCGTTTTCACCGCCGTGACCGGCGTGTCGGGCTCGGGCAAATCCAGCCTGGTCAGCCAGGCGCTGGTCGAGCTGGTTGGCGCGCACCTGGGCCATGAGCCGGCCGAACCGCCAGAGGCGTCGGATGAGCTGGAGCCCGTTCTTGCCGCAGCAACAAGCGGACGGCTGCATGCCGGGATGGACACCATCAAGCGGCTGGTGTCGGTTGACCAAAAGCCGATTGGCCGCACGCCCCGCTCCAACCTGGCGACCTATACCGGACTGTTCGACCCGGTGCGAAAACTCTTTGCCGCCACGCCGGCCGCGCAGGCGCTGGGGTTTGACGCGGGACGCTTTTCCTTCAACGTGGCCAAGGGCCGCTGCGACACCTGCGAGGGCGAAGGCTTTGTCAGCGTCGAGCTGCTGTTCATGCCAAGCGTCTATGCGCCCTGCCCGGCCTGCCACGGCGCACGCTACAACGAGCAGACGCTGCAGGTCGCCTGGCGCGGCCAGAACATTGCCGACATCCTGCGCATGACGGTGGAAGAGGCCTGCGATTTTTTTGCTGGCGAACCCATGGTGCATAAACCGCTTGCGCTGCTGGCCAGCATTGGCCTGGGCTATCTGCGGCTTGGCCAGCCGGCCACCGAACTCTCGGGCGGCGAAGCCCAGCGCATCAAGCTGGCGACCGAGCTGCAGCGCACCCAGCGCGGACAGACCCTCTATGTGCTGGACGAACCCACCACCGGGCTGCACCCTGCCGATGTGGACAAGCTGATGGCGCAGCTGCAGGGGCTGGTCGATTCAGGCAACACCGTGATCGTGGTGGAGCATGAGCTGCGGGTCATCGCCGCCAGCGACTGGGTGATCGATGTGGGGCCGGGCGCGGGCGACGAAGGCGGCCGCATCGTGACCACCGGGCCGCCAGGCGAGGTGGCGCAAGCACCGCAGAGCCGGACAGCGCCGCATCTGCGCCGCCTGCTGGCATGACCGGGCGGGCGCCTCCGGCAGCGGCCAGCGGCCGGCGCCGCTTTTGCCGCTTCTGCCGCTTCTGCCAAGCGCCGCATAACATCGGCACCACTGATATTTTTGGAGGATTTCACCATGGGTTTACTCGACGGCATGATGGGCAACGCATCGAAGATCGATGCCGCCAGGATTCAAGATGAATTCAGCCAGATCCTGGCGCCCGGCGAGCAGGTCGAGCATGCCTACCAGCTGCTGCGCGACTATTTCGTCTTCACCAGCAAGCGGCTGGTGCTGGTGGACAAGCAGGGCATGACCGGCAGCAAGGTCGAGTACCACTCGATCCCGTACAAGAGCATCACCCATTTCAGCGTCGAGACCGGCGGGCACTTCGACCTGGATGCCGAGCTGAAAATCTGGATTTCAGGCATGCCTTTGCCATTTCAGAAGCGCTTCAACAAAAAGCTGAGCATCTACGAAGTGCAAAGCGTGCTGGCGGGCTACGTGCTGCGCTGAAAAAACGCCAGAGCGGATTCAGCGTGAGGGCAAACGCCGCTCAGCCCTGGCGGGCTCGGACCAGATTCAGAGGAGGCTCCATTACGCCTTCCCCAGCGGGGAATAGAGCAATGCGGGCGCAACAAAAAAAGGCGAAAGGCGAAAGGCGAAATTGGACATTAAAAACGGCCCCAGTGCAGGCAGTGCTTGCGCGAGCAGCTATTTAAAAAATAGCAAAAAGACGGCTGAAGGGCTGTTGCCAGCCAGCGCCGGGCCGCTCTAAAGCCGCGACCGCCCAGCATGTTCACTGCGCAAGGCTTGATGGCGCCGATGCGGCATCACCCCACCTGCAGCGCATCCGCATAGCACCACATCCAGCCCTCGCCCGGCTCAAGCGACCGGATCACCGCATGGCCGGTGGCTCCATGGTGCCCGGTTGCATGCCGGTTCTTCGAATCGTCGCAGCAGCCGACATGGCCGCAATGCACGCACAGCCTCAAATGCACCCAGCTGTCGCCCATCCGGAGGCATTCTTCGCAGCCTTTTGAGGTGGGCTGATGAATATCGGCCGGAACGTGCGAGCAAGGTTTGATGCGCATTTCAAAATTCCAAGGTTGAAGGTTTTTTGGAGCCGGCCATCCATCAGGCGTGGGCAATGGCACGGTCCATAGCCGCCAGATGCTGGTGAATCATCGCGACGGCCGCTGCGCCCTCGCCTATCGCGCCGCCGACGCGCTTGACCGAGCCGCTGCGCACATCGCCCACGGCGAACAGGCCGGGAATACTGGTTTCGAGCGGCGCAGGGGCATGAGCTTTTTCAGCATTGGCCGCCTTGTCGCCCGTCAGCACGAAGCCCTGCTTGTCGATGGCGACGCCGCAGCTCGCCAGCCAGCCGGTTTCAGGGTCCGCGCCGACGAACAGGAACACATTGCGTATCGCCGCCTCGTGCTCGGTGCCTTGCCGCCGGTCGCGCCAGGTAACGGCCGCCAGGCCCGTGTCGGCGTCTCCGTGCAGCCGCGCCAGCTCGGTGTGGGGCAGCAAGTCGATGTTGGGCGCGGCTTCGATCCGGTCGATCAGGTAGCGCGACATGCTGGCCGCCAGGCTCGGGCCGCGCACCAGAATGCTGACCCTGGCGGCATGCTGCGACAGGAACACCGCAGCCTGGCCGGCCGAGTTGCCGCCGCCGACCAGGGCGATCTCGGTCCGGCTGCACATTCTGGCCTCCAGCGCCGACGCCCAGTACCATACGCCGCGCCCTTCGAACTCCGACAGGCGCGGCACATCGGGCCGGCGGTAACGCGCGCCGCTGGCCACCACCACCGTTTTGGCGCGCAGCTGCCGGCCATCGCAGAGCCTGACGCGCAGCTCGCCTTCGCTGGCCTTGCGGCTGCAGTCCAGCGACTGCGTCTGCGCGGGGATCAGCATTTCGGCGCCGAACTTCTGCGCCTGCACGAAGGCCCGCCCGGCCAGCGCCTGGCCCGAAATGCCGGTCGGAAAGCCCAGGTAGTTCTCGATCCGGGCGCTCGCGCCGGCCTGCCCGCCGTAGGCCCTGCAGTCGATCACCAGCACATGCAGGCCCTCGGACGCGGCATAGACCGCCGTGGCCAGCCCGGCCGGACCGGCGCCGACCACCACCACATCGAACAGCTCGTCATGGTCGGCGGTATCGACCATGCCGATGCAGCGGGCCAGCTCGCCCTCGGTGGGGTTGCGCAGGACCGAGCCGTTGGGGCACACCGCCAGCACCTCGGCGGCGCCGGCGCCGTACTGCACCAGCAGCGCGGCCGCTTCGGCGTCATGGACGGCATCGAGCACATGGTGCGGCTGGCCGTTGCGGTTCAGGAAGCTCTGCAGGCGCATGACCCCGGCCGACTGCGGCGGGCCGATCAGCACCGGTCCGCTGGCGCCCGCCTCGATCAGGGCCACGCGGCGCAGGATCAGCGCCCGCACCAGCCGCTCGCCCAGGTCGGCCTCGGCGATGATGAGCGCGCGCAGCTGGTCGGGCGGTATCAGCAGCGTTTCGACATCGGTTTCGGCATGGCCGTCCACCAGCGCCGGCCGGCCGGAGAGCTGGCCGACCTCAGCAGAGAACTCGCCCGGCCCATGGCGCACCAACGGCAGGACATGGCCCATGCCGTCGCGCTGGGTCACGGCCAGCAGGCCACGGAGCACGACAAACATGCCGGGGCCCGGCTCGCCCGAGGCAAACAGGCGCTCGCCGCGCCTGAAGCGAAGCACTTGGCCGAAGCGCCGCATGCGCTCGACCTCGGGCGCCGCCAGCACCGGGAACATCTGGTGGCGCCGGCTGGTGTCGGGGGAAAGCGGAGGATTGATTGCTTCGTCAGCCATGAGAAACCTTCATTGGGCACAGTGGGCAGAGGGGCCGCGCTGTCGATGGCTTGTTCGCCAGGCCACCGCAACGTGCGCGACTGGAACTGATTTTGCGATAAATCGTGCCGGCTCAGGACGCAGGCCTTGCAGGCGCCAGCGCCAGGTTGTTGAGCTTGTCCAGCCGCGCCGGCCAGTTGCGCGTCGTCGCGCCCTGCAGCAGGATGCGGCCCCAGGCCAGCCAGGCGTCCCAGCCGATGCGCTTGTCCCAGGCCGTGCCCCAGGCGCACAGCATCTGCAGGCCGCCAGCGGCGGCGGCTTCGGCGCGCTCGAATTCGCCCACTGTGAGGTAGAGCTGCGCCAGCACCAGCTGCGGCTCGCCCACCCACGGGTTGTGCGCCACCGCCTGCTCCAGCACGGCGATGGCCACGTCGGCATCGACCAGCGGCTGGTCCTGCTGGATCACCGACCAGTACAGCGACACGCCAGTGGCCTCGTCGCGCGGCGCCAGGCGGGCGCGGCACTGGTTGAACACCGGCGGCATCGGCAGGCGGCCCCGCAGCGCCGGATGCCGCAACGCGGACCCCAGCGTGGCCGCCTGGGCCACCATGCGCGCGGTCGGCCGCATCGGGCCGGGCCACAGCGACGCGGCCCAGTGCACCGGCCCGGCCAGGGTGCTGCGGTGGTCGGGGTAGCGCGAGAAGATGTCGTCCTGCCAGCTGTACCACTGCTCGGCGGTGTCGGCCATGGTCAGCACGATGAAGGCGGCCACCTCGTCCGCCGCCAGCAGCTGGCGCCCGTCCTTGCCGTCAAGCACCATGCTGCCGTCGGCCTCCAGCGCGCCTTGCAGCACGCCCTGGACGAACCGGGTCCGGGGCATGGTGCAGAACAGGTGAACCAGCCGCTCGACCTCTTCGCCGACAGCCTCGCGCAGGCGGGCGCGCTCGCTGGCCGGGTCGAACTTGACCAGATCGACGTAGGCATTGCCATAGACGCTGTGCAGCAGGCCGAGCAGGCGCAGCGGCGCGGGCTGCTCCCACAGCGTCAGGGTGCGGGCCACGCCCTGCAGATGGTGGCGGAAGGTGCCGGCCTTGTGCCAGTCCTGGCCCACATGGCGGGCCAGCACGGTGGGCAGCACCGGGCCGAGTTCGGCGTCATGCGCCAGCCATTCCTCGTCCAGCAGGCTCAGGGCGCGGTTGAAAAGCGCATCGTCAAGAGTGTGAAATTCAATCATCGCCAAGTCTCCATCGGGCATGGCCGCCCGGTCTGGTTAAAAAAGTCGCCAGCTTATCGGGTGGGCCATGAAATCAATTCATTGCCTGGTAATCGCCTCGACCGCCAGTCGCTCGGCTTGAAGCCTGAATTCTTGCGAGACTTCAAAGCCATGCTTTTTGGCAATGGCTTCGCTGATGGGGATGATCAGCAATTTCAGGGTATAGATCGTGGTGGCTTTCTCAATGCGAAGTTGAAAGCCAAAGCCGCGAAGTCCCAGCAGTGCCTTGGTCTGCTCGACCAGGTAGGCATAAAGCGTATTGAATCCCTTGAGTTCGTCCTTTGGTTCGGTTTGCCTGGGTACTGTGGCAGGGGCTTGCGGCTCGGTGCGGGAGACGGGTAGCGCCGCGCTGCCCTTGAATTTTTTTTCAATGAAACCGCCGTGAAAAAGAATTTCCAGCCCATCGGCCGGAAGTCCGGCTTCCTGGGCCAGCTTGATGATTTCGGCAGAATCCCGCAGCCCATCCACCAGGAGCAGCACATTGAACAGCTTCAGGTTGATCCCTGGAGCTTGTGCCAGCAATTCACTCATTCCCTTCTGTGTTTTTTTATAAACGGTCATGGATTGAATCTTCTTGCAAAAAAACCAGTCTACAAAGAATTTTTCTCTTGCAATGAAAGGGTTTTGGCCGTTGTTTGAACGTTTGCGTCTGAACTTGAGTCTTGCCGGTGTTGCACAAACCATTTCCACCTTGCTGCGGCGCCAAAGCCAGGCGATGGAGGGCATGGAAACAAGAAAAAAGCTTGCAGCAGAAAAAGCCAGCTGAACATTCAAGAAAATTAAGTAAAAAAGGCTTTTTCCGCATATAGCTACTGCGCAGACAGCTATCACTTTAGTAGCGATATTTCCTGAAAATTTTTTTGAAAGGTAGTGCCCTTGCCGTCCGTTCCATCAACCCCGGCCGACCGGCCGCTCAAGCGCCACTGGCTGTCCTTACTGCTGTGGAGCCTGGTAGCCGCTGGCGCCTATGGGCTTTACATTGGTTTCCTGGTGGTTCCAGAGCGCTTCAACCCGTGGGCGCCGCTCGATGCAATGGCGCCGCCCGATCTGCTGACCGGCTACAAGCTCTCGCGCGCCCGCAGCGATCCGGCGCGCTGCCTGGACGCGCTGGCGCAAACGCCGGTGCAGTACGACCCGCTGCCCGACCGCGTGACCGGGCCGGGCTGCGGCTTTGAAAATGCGGTGCGCCTGCGCGCGGCGGGCGTCCGGCTGGGCGCGCCGCTGCCCTTGAGCTGCCCGATGGCGCTGTCCTTCTTCATGTGGGAACAGCACGCGCTGCAGCCCGCCGCCCAGCGGCACTTCGGCCAGCGGGTCGCCAGCGTCGAGCACCTGGGCAGCTATGCCTGCCGCAACATCAACCGCGGCGAAGGCACGGCGGCGGGCACGGCCGCTTCATCGGCAGGCTCGCGCAGCCGGCATGCCACGGCGAACGCGCTGGACATCGCCGGCTTCACGCTGCAGGGCGGCAAGCGCATTTCAGTGCTGAAAGACTGGCATCACGCCGACGCAGCGGGCCAGCCCGACAAGGAAGCGCAAATGCTCGCCGATGCGCACGCCAGCGCCTGCCGGTTTTTCAACGGCGTGCTCGGCCCCGGCTACAACGCGGTGCACCGCGACCATTTCCACCTGGAAACCGGCGGCTACAGCATGTGCCGCTAGCGCCCGGCATCGCGCTGGCTGGAAATTGCTGCGGCTTGGCAAGCTTGGCGCTACTGAATCAATAGCTGCCCACGCACAGTTTGTCTGCGCCACAGGCCTGTTTGACACTCGAAATGATGGCTCAAACGAATGCGCTTTTGACCGGCAAACAACTATTGAGCATGAAACAGGCCCCTGGCGCAGGCAGCGTCTGCGCAAGAAGCTATGAATTCAGTAGCAGCCGGATTGCTGCTGCTGCAAGAAAAATTGGGTTTCGCTCTGGCTTGGTGGTGTTGAAGTTATGGCTGCCTGCGCATGCTCAGCCTGCGCTGCAGCCCTGTTTTACTCAAAAGCTGTTGATAAGCAAAAACCCGGAGCGCTGGAGTTCCAGCGCTCCGGCCGGTGTGCCCGTTATTCAGCGCGGCCTGACCCGCTCCACATAGGGCCGGGCCTGCAGCAGCACGATGCGCTCGCCGATGCTGGCCCATTCGATGTCCTGGTCCACGCCCTTGAACAGCCGCTTGACCGACGCGGCGACGCCGGCCAGGCGCAGCACCAGCGCATCGTCGAGCACGCTGCGGCCCGCTTCGATGGGCACCTCCTTCACGCCGCCGTTCGCGTCGAGCTGCAGCGCCGTGTCCTCGCCCGAGCGGCTGAGCACCTGGATGGCCTTGGACCAGCTCGAATACATCACCTCCTCGGCAATCCGCCGGCCCTCGACCACCCGGATGCCGACGCCACGCTTGGCTGAGATGTAGGTGATGTACGGATGGCCGGCGTCGAACGGGTCGCGGGTGATCATCACGCCGGCGCTGGCCGGGTCGATGGCGGACTGCACGAACACCGCCATCCAGACCGCCTGGGCGTCAAAGCCGGCGGCGCTGCGCGCTTCCCAGGCCTCGGGGTTGAAGACGGAGGCCCAAACGGTTTTTGACTGCCTGCGCCAGCGCCGCCTCGGCCTTGACGTTGGGCACGGTCGAATAGAGCCCGGCGCCGCTGAAGCCCGGCAGGTCTTCGGAATTGGACGAGCTGCGCACGAACACGCCCGCTCCGCGCAGCTGCGACTGCCATCGGGCCTGCCAGGCTGCCGCATCCTTGCTATCGACCGGCCACTGCAGCATCTCGGCCCGCAGCTGCGCCAGCGCGGCCAGGCGGATTTGCGGATCGTCCTGGAATCCGGGCACATCCTGCATCCGCACCAGCCGGCCCGCCAGGCCGTTGGCCTGGGCAAAGCGCTGGTAGTGCGAAAAGGGAATGCAAAAGCCGTCGGGCACGAAGGTCTGCGCAATCCGGGCCGACTGCAGCAGGCCCAGGTTGGCGGCCTTGGCGCCGCACTGGGCGCGGTGGGCGCCGCGCAGGGCCGACAGCGGCAGCAGGCGCTGCTCGCGCAGGTCGGGGCGCGGGGTTTTCACAATGCCTACGGATTGCGCAAGATTACCGCGCCCGCCGGGCCTTGGCAGCGCCGCCGCCACTTCCAGATCGCTCAGCCGGCGAAGCGCATAGCCCGAGGCGCTGACCTTCAGCTCGACCCATTTTCCCTCATGCTGGCGCAGCTCGGCGGCGGCATTCTGCACATAGGCATTCGGAATGCCCCAGCCCTTGGCCAGCAGGTTGACATGCGACAGCGCGGTCGAGGGCCGCTCGGTCAGCACGCCGGCCACCGGCGGCAGGCTGAGCGGCACCTGGCGCAGCACAGCGATGTCGCCCGGCAGCAGCGCGTTCACGCTGGCGGCCTGCTCGACGACGCGCACGCGCCCGACCGCCGTTCCCAGGTTGAGCGGCAGGTAGGGCTGGCGGCTGATCAAGGCCTCCTGGGTAACCATGTCGATACCGGCTTCCCGCGCCCGGCGCTCATGCAGGGTTGAATTGGCCTTGAACTTCACCGGCGCGAAAAAGGATGCCGCCACACTTTTCTCTGCCTGGCGCAGCAGCGGCGCCGTGAGCTGGTCGCCCTCCCAGAACTCGTAGGTGAAGCTGGAAATGGCGCTTTGCCAGCTCAGGGTGCCGAACAGGAAGCGCCGGCCGGGCAGCAGGTAGTTGCTGTCGATGTCGCGCTTGCCGGCATGCGGCGCCAGTCCGGTGTCGCGCACGAAGCGCACATGCAGCTGGTAGCGCGGCGTGTCGAGGTAATAAATGCGCGCCGGCCTGGCCTTCAGGTCGATGACGAACAGCACATGGGGCAGCGCCATCGGCGTGCCGGGGTTGTACACCCGCGCCAGCTGGTCAAAACCGGCTTGGTCGGGCAGCGAGGCGAGCGAGCCCTTGGCGGTGCGGCGCATTGCCTCCAGCGGACCGGGAGTGGCGGCTGCGGGCTGGGCGGGATTGGCCACCAGCGCCGGCTCGCGTTGCGCGTCGTAGTAGGACGGCTTGCGCGCCAGCTGGGCCTGGGCCGACGGTAGCGCGCCGCACAGTAGCCACAAACACAGGCCGAACACCAGCGAATTGGATAACTTCAAGGGTGAAAACAGCATGCCGCCGACTGTAGCGCGGCTGTCTCCAAACCAGGCCTGGCAGACAAGGATTTAAGCCAAATCACCTGATTGGCCACTTGCCTCAGACACGCCTTTGTCCCACGTCATTCCCGCGCAGGCGAGAATCCAGCCAGAGCGCAGGCATGACGCACTGGATTCCCGCCTGCGCGCGACTGACGGTTTTGGTGCCTGAGCCAGGTAGCCAATCAGGCCAAATCAGGGTTCAGCGCATTGTCCGCCTGCGCAGGGTGCTATCTTTTCAGGATTGAACCAAGTGCGGACGCACGGTCAGCGCAGGGCGCGGCGAAGCGTTCGAGCCTCGTCACCAGAACGGCCCGCGCGCCTGGACCGCAGCAGCATCACGCCCAGCGCCAGCACGGCGCCGGCCACGGCTATTTTTTGCACCGTCGCCGCACGGTCGTATTTGAAGGCCGCCTTGCCGCCCATCTCGGCAAAGATGTTCGGCACATGGCCGCGCTTCAGGTCGTCGCCCAGCCCCTCGACCATGTTGACCCGGTCGGCGAACAGCAGCAGCAGCCAGTGGCGCAGGTCGTTTTCGCTGTATTTGAAAGCCACCCGGCGCAGCATGCCGCTCACGCCCGAGGGCGGCTGCGGACTGCCGAACAGGGGCGTGATCGACGGGCGCTCGATGGAATGCAGCACCTCGACCGTTTGCAGCTGCTGCACCGGCTCGTGCCAGTGCACGCCTTCCAGCCGGGGCGGCGTGCGCTCCATCGGGTAGGCCGGCCGATTGGCCCGGTCCAGGTCGGCGCCCCAGCCGGGGATGTGGGCGTATTTCTCGGGCACTTCCCGGGTCTGGCTCGGGGCGATGCTGCCTGCGCTGCCTGCGCTGCCATGCGCGCTGCCGTCGTCGTTGGGAGTCGTGTTCAGTGTGTCCATGGTTCAAATCCTCCTTCAGGCGGAAACGAGGCTGCGCGGCGGCACCAGCACCGTCTTGATGCAGTTGTCCAGCTTGCTGGAAAAGATGTGGTACGCGTCGGAGACTTCCTCCAGCGGAATCCGGTGGGTGATGATCTCGCTCGGCTTGATGCGGCCGGCCTGGATGTGCTCGATCAGCCGGGGCAGGTGGCGCTTGACGCTGGCCTGGTTCATCCGCAGCGTCAGCCCCTTGTTCAGCGCATTGCCAATCGGAACCGCATTGAAGGTCGGGCCATAGACGCCGACGATGGAGACATTGCCGCCCTTGCGGACCGAGTTGATGCACCAGTGCAGCACCGTCGCCGCGCCGGCCTGCAGCTTGAGCTTGACGCCGGTGAGCGACTGGGC
>JAQGNK010000484.1 GCA_028291905.1 Polaromonas sp. | reverse complement strand
ATCTGGGACATCCTGGGCAAGTCGGTGAACAAGCCGGTGTTCAAGCTGCTGGGCGGGCGCACCAAGGAAAAAATCCCGGTCTATTACTCCAAGCTCTACCGCACCAACCTGGACGAGATGCAGGCCGAGGCGCAGAAGTACAAGGACGAGGGCTTCACCGCCTTCAAGATGCGCTTCGGCTACGGCCCGGCGCACTTGCAAAAAGGCGTGGCCGAAAACCTGAAGTCGGTCGAGGCGATCCGCGAGGTCATCGGCTACGACAATGATTTGATGCTGGAGTGCTACATGGGCTGGAACCTCGAATACGCCAAGCGAATGCTGCCCAAGCTGGAGAAGTTCGAGCCGCGTTGGCTTGAAGAGCCCGTGATTGCCGACGACATTGACGGTTATGCCGAGTTGAACCAGCTCACCAGCATCCCGATCTCGGGCGGCGAGCATGAGTTCAGCCTCTACGGCTTCAAGCAGCTGCTGGACAAGAAAGCCATCTCTGTCGTGCAGTACGACACCAACCGCGTCGGCGGCATCACGGCGGCGCACAAGATCAACGCGCTGTGCGAAGCCTACAGCGTGCCGGTCATACCGCATGCCGGCCAGATGCACAACTACCACCTGACGATGAGCACCATTGCCTCGCCGATGAGCGAATACTTCCCGATGTTCGACGTGGAAGTGGGCAACGAGCTGTTCTATTACATCTTCGAAGGCGAGCCGGTGGCCGAGAACGGCTTCGTTCAGCTCGACGACGACAAGCCCGGCCTGGGCCTCACAATGAAGACCGAGTTCCTGGACCAGTTCAACATCATCGAATGAACACCATGACAGCACGGTACAAGGGCGTGTTTCCGGTGGTGCCCACCACTTTCGACGAGGCAGGCGAGCTGGACTTGCCAAGCCAGCTGCGCTGCGTCGACTTCATGATCGACGCCGGCTCGACCGGCCTGTGCATCCTGGCCAATTTCTCCGAGCAGTTCGTGCTGTCGGACGACGAGCGCGAGGTGCTGACCGCCGCCATCCTCAAGCACGTCGCCGGCCGGGTGCCGGTGATCGTGACCACGACGCATTTCGGCACCAAGGTCTGCGCCGAGCGCAGCCGGCGCGCGCAGGACATGGGCGCGGCCATGGTGATGGTGATGCCGCCCTACCACGGCGCGACCATCCGGGTGGCGGAAGAAAAAATCTTCGAGTTCTATGCAGCGCTGTCGGATGCGATTGAGATTCCGATCATGATCCAGGACGCGCCGGTCAGCGGCACGCCGTTGTCGGCGCCCTTCCTGGCGCGCATGGCCAAGGAAGTCGAACACGTCGCCTATTTCAAGATCGAGACTGCCGGCGCGGCCTCCAAGCTGCGCGAGCTGATCCGCCTGGGCGGCGATGCCATCGAAGGGCCGTGGGACGGCGAGGAAGCCATCACCCTGCTGCCCGACCTGGACGCCGGCGCCACCGGTGCCATGACGGGCGGCGCCTACCCCGATGGCATTCGCCGGATCATGGATGCGTATGCCTCTGGCAACCGCGACGAAGCCGTTGCCCAGTACACGCGCTGGCTGCCGCTCATCAATTATGAAAACCGCCAGGGCGGCATCCTGACGGCCAAGGTGCTCATGAAAGCCGGCGGCATCATCGCCTGCGAAGCGCCGCGCCACCCGTTCCCAGCGATGCATCCCGAAGTCCGCAAGGGCCTGCTGGAGACCGCCCGGCGCCTGGACCCGATGGTTCTGCGCTGGGGCAAGTAGGTTTTATCAAACCAGAGCGGCAGGGGTGGCGGCGCAGTCTAATGACCTGAAAATGCGCATTCGGCCTCTGCCCGCAGCCGTGAGAACCCCAGGCCCCCAGCAGGTTGGTGCGCAACGACAACATCGGCTGCCGTCAATTTGTGCTTGAACAGGTAGCTGCTTTCGCAGGCATTCATTGCGGCACAAGCTGATTAGGCATTGAAACCCAAGTTAAAACTCTTCGGACGGGTTTAAAGTGCGCCCTGCGTGAGTGCAGAATTTCAAACTCAGTTTTTATGAATCAAATCGGCCTGTGGCGCAATGAATGCCTGCACAAGCAGCTATCAAATCAGGAGTTCTCATCGAATGCTCTGCCCGCGTTCGTGGCCTGAGCTGCTTGCTTTGTTTTCTTGAATGCTGAGCTCGAACTCCTGCAGCTCAACCTTCACACTTTGCCGATGAAATCGGTCCAGTGAACACACAGGCATCGATGACCGCGCAACGCAAACCTTCCCGCAGAAAACTTCTTGTCGTGGCGAGCGGGGCAGCGGCTGCCATTTGCCTTGCGTCCACCCTGGCTGGATGCAAGGAACTCCCCATGAATGATCGACAGCTCGTGTTTGGCTCCTTGAACGAAGCGCTGCGTGAACTCGACCGGCTGCATTTGAAGGCCGAGGCGCTCAAGCCCGCCGCCGCCTGGACCTGGGCGCAGACCCTGGCGCATTGCGCGCAAAGCATCGAATACTCGCTGCAGGGCTTTCCGCAGCCCAAGCCGGCCATTTTCAGCAAACGCTGGGCGCCGCCGCATTCAAGGTGTTTTCCTGGCGCGGGCGCATGAGCCACAACCTCGGCGAGCCGATTCCCGGCGCGCCGATGCTGCCGGCCAGCACCGATCCGGCCACGGCCATCGTGCGGCTGCGGCGGGCGATTGAAGACTTCCAGGCAACGGCCAAGCCGCTGCGCGGCCATTTCGCCTATGGGGAACTGAGCAAGCCGGCCTACGAGCAGGCCCATGCCATGCACCTGGCGAACCATTTGTCAGCGTTTGACGCGGGCCGCTGAAAAGACTCTTTTAGAGGATTGAAGGAATCGCAGCATTGCTATTAAAAACATAGCCGATTGCGCTTATGCAAGCTACGCCACAGGCACTTTTCTCTTGAATAAACGAGCTTGGCATGCTCAGGTGCGCACCGTGTCGGCCACGCGTTCGGCGCAAGCTCTGGCCTGCTCGGCATCGCGCGCCTCCACCATCACCCTCAGCAGCGGCTCGGTGCCGCTGGCGCGGATCAGCAGGCGGCCGGTATTGCCCAGTTCGGCCTTCACCAATTCGCTTTGCGTGGCCAGTTCCATGCTTTCCTTCCAGTCCTGGCCGGGCTTGAGCCGCACATTGATCAGGGTCTGCGGAAACAGCACCACATCGGCCATCAGCTGCGCCAGGGTTTGCTTGCTGCGCGCACAGGCCTGCAGCACCTGCAGGGCGCTGATCAGGCCGTCGCCGGTCGTGTGCTTGTCCAGCGCCAGCAGGTGGCCAGAGCCTTCACCGCCCAGCAGCCACTGCCGGGCGGACAGCTCCTCCAGCACGTAGCGGTCGCCGACCTTGGCGCGCACGAACTCGATGCCACGGGCCTTCAGCGCCACCTCGACCGCCATGTTGGTCATCAGCGTGCCGACGGCGCCCGGCACGGCCTGGCCCTGCGCCAGCCGATCGGCCACCATGACGTAGAGCAGCTCGTCGCCGTTGTAGAGGCGGCCGTGCCGATCGACCAGTTGAAGCCGATCGGCATCGCCGTCCAGCGCGACGCCGTAGTCCGCCTGGTGTTCGCGCACCGCATCGACCAGTTTGGCGGGCGCGGTCGCGCCGCAGCCGGCGTTGATGTTGATGCCATCCGGGTTGCAGCCGATGCAGACGACCTCGGCGCCCAGTTCGTGGAAC
>JAQGNK010000468.1 GCA_028291905.1 Polaromonas sp. | reverse complement strand
ATGGCCATCTTGACCGTTCCGTTTTCGCTGATCTGCGGCTTGACCCGCAAGGTCAGGCCGACATCCTTGCGCTCGATGGTCTGGAAAGGATTGACGCTGCCATTGCTGCCGCCGCTGCCGGTGTTGGTGAACTGCCCGGTCACGAACGGCACGTTCTGGCCGATGACGATCTTGGCCTCTTCATTGTCCAGCGTGATGAGGTTGGGGGTGGACAGGATGTTGCCGGCGCCCGAGGTCTGCAGGAAATTGGCCAGAAAACCCAGGAAATAAACGCCGTTGCTGCGCGCTGCCACACCCAGGTTGAGGCCCGCGCCCGGTGCGACGGTCGAGTCGGGTCTACCGGCCTGGGTCGCCAGCGTGATGATGTTCTTGCCGCCGGTGCCAAAGTTGCTGCCCAGCAGGCCGATCAGGCTGTCGCCGTTGCCGCCGATGGGGCCTTGCCACTGGATGCCCAGCTCTGCCGCCTTGTCGACGTTGACTTCGGCAATCAGGCTTTCCACATACACCTGCGCGCGCCGGGAGTCGAGCTTTTCAATGACGGCTCGCAGCTGGCGGTACTGCGGCTCCGAGGCAGTGATGATGAGCGAATTGGTCGACGGGTCGGCCTGGATCTGGCCGCCGGTGGAAGGCCCGGCGCTGGGCGTGATGGGGGCAGTGGCGGCATTGCTCTGGCTGCCCATGCCGCCTGCCGCGCCGCTGATTCCGCCGGCCCCGAGCGAGGCGTTCATGGCGGATGGATTGGACGGCTGGGGCGAGGACTGGCCGGACGAGCCGCCGCCACTGGTGGAATTTCCGGCCATCGAGGCGCGCAGGACGGTGGCCAGATTCGCTGCGTTGGCGTTCTTCAGGTAGACCACGTAGATATTGCCGGCGTCGCCGTTGGGGCCGTTGAGCGTCGGCGTGTCAAGGTTCCTGACCAGCGACTTCACCAGCTCCAGGCGCGAGCCGTTGGCGGCCCTGACGATCAGGGAATTGCTGCGCGGCTCGGCAATCACCGTCGTCCGGTAGCTGGCCTCGGTGGTACCCACTACGCCGCCGGCGCCGCCACCGCTCTCGAGCAGCCGGGTGATCAGCGGGGCCATGTCGGTGACCGACGCATAGCGCACCGGGATCAGCTCGACATCGGTCGCGTTCGCCACGTCCAGCGCGGAAATGATGCGGCCCAGGCGGGTGAGGTTGTCAGCGTAGTCGGTGATGATCAGCGAGTTGTTGCCGGGGTTGACGTTGATGGTGTTGTTGGGGCTGATCAGCGGCCGCAGGATGGGCAGCAGGTTGTTGGCGTTCTCGTGGCTGAGCTTGAAGATGGTGGTGGCAATCTGGCCACCGCTCGCAGGCACGTTGGTCGAAACCGAGCCGCCCTGCAGCTTGGCGTCGGCCTCGGGCACGATCTTGTCGAGGCCGCCAGAGCTGACCACGGTGAAGCCCTGCAGGCGCAGGATGGCCAGGAATTGGTTGTAGGCCGCCGCCGGACTGACGGCGCGCTCGGTCGTCAGGGTGATGGTGCCCTTGACGCGCGGATCGACCACCACGTTGCGTCCCGTCAGGGTGGCCATGGTGCGGGCCACCGCATCGATGTTGGCATTGACGAAGTTCAGGGTGATGGCTTCGCCGCGCCTGGGTTCGCCGGCGGGTGCCGCCCCGCGGGGCTGGGGCTGGGCCTGCAGATTTGAAGAAAAAAGGCCGGTAGCGCAGGTAATCATTGCGTAACCAGCTATTGAAAGAATAGCAAGCTTGCGGCTTCTGTCGATTTGTTTTTTCATGCGGAATTAACCCACTTTGATGATGGCCGTGGCGCCATTGCGCCGGCCAATGATGTTCAGGAGATTCGAAAGCGCATCAACGCTCTCGGGCGTGGCGCTGGCCGCGCCATCAAAACGAAGCCGCTGCCCGATCCATTCGCCCTTGCCCTTGAGTTGAAGGCTGCCTTCCAAAGTCGTCAGGTCAAGCGTTGGCTGCGGGCCGCCCAGCAGCATCAGGCGATAGCTTCCCATGGGCCGCAGCGTGGACAGACGAGAAGAAATCTGGCTGGCGTCGATCTGCACCCGGCCCGCCAGGCTCAGCCGTCCTTCGAGCCATTGAACGGTCAATCCGTGGGTGGACGCCTGCAGCTGGCCCTGCACCTGCACCGTGTTCCAGGGTGTGCCCAGGCCCGCCAGCAGCCCGGCGGGCCATTGCGACTGGCTGTCGGCCAGTTCCAGCCGCGCGCCGCGCCAGCCTGCCGGCATCGCCTTGAGCTGCAGCGGCTGGCGCATGCAGCAGTCGGCGTTCAGCTGCACGGTCATGCCACGCCAATCCGGGCGGATGCGCCAGGTCAGCTGTCCGGGAAGCGCCACGGCGTCCCGGCTGCCTTCGCCGCCCGAAAGCACCAATTGCGCCGAGCCCTGCCATACGGTGCCCCGAGGCGCCTGCAGCACCACATGGCCGGCGCTGGCCTGCTCAACCAGCGCTGCCAGCAGGCGGGCCGGTAGAAATACCAGCAGTGCCACCAGCAGGCCGGTGAAGGCGCCTGCGAGCGACCAGCCCCAGGGAGCGGCGGAAGCGGGCAGCGAGGCCGCTGAATGGTTGACTTGCATGTTGTTTGTCAGCGGGCGGGCAGGCCCATCACCAGCACGCCGCTCCAGCTTGCCTTGCCCGGCGCCGCCGAACGCGTCAGGCGCGCCTCGATGGGAACGGCGCGGGCATTGATGCGCGCCTGCGTCAGCCATTCGGCCAGCGCGTCGGGCGCCGCATCCTTTAGGGTGACGCTGGCACGGTCGCCGGCCACTCCGATCTGTGCGGTGGTGCCCAGCGTCTGCTTGGTGGCGGCGGTGAGGGCGCGCACGGCCTCGTCAAAACCCAAGGCAGGCTGGCTTTGCGTGGCCTGCGCCTGGGTTTGCATGGCTTGCATCTGCTGCAATTGCGCGGCCAGTGTCTTGGCCTGGGCATCAGCCGTGCGAAGCGTGGTCAGCGACGGCGCCACGCTGAACTGCCAGAGCACAAGGGCCAACACCAGCAGCAGCGCCAGCCTGACCAGGTTTTTTTCACGCCCCGGCAGCCTGGTCCAGCGCAGGCGCATCGGCTCGAAGGTGGCGGCCAGGCTCATGGCAGTCGCTCCTGCTTGATCACCAGGCTGTCGGCTTCGACCTGCAGGCTGTAGCCTTGCGCCTGCAATTGGGTAGAAACCGGCGCCAGCACGGGGCCGGAAGTATCAAGGCCTTTCAGGCGAAGTTCTCCTGCTATAAAATCGATAGCTGTTGGTGTAGAGGAGGCGGACGCTGCAGCCTTAAATTGCCCTAGCATGGTTTCCATGTCGGAAGGTGAGGAAGTTCCATTGCGACGCTGCAGGTCAGCCAGCGCCCTGGCCATCTGGACCGGCGCATCGACTACCACGCGCACATCGGGGAAGGTGGAGGTCAGCGTGGCGTTGATGGCGGCACGCCGGGCCTGCAGTGCCGAATTTTCCTTCCAGGCCCAGGCCTGAAGGCCGACCAGGTTGATGGCCAGCAGCGCCAGCATTGCCCAGCGCGCAGCGCGCCAGCGCGGTGCCCGGAACAGCGATGACAGCAGGGCCGACAAGTGCTTGCGGGTTCGGGTGCCACGGTTGTAGAGCAGGTCGAACTGCGCCAGGTCCCAGCCGGACTGCGCCGCCGCCAGCCAGCGCTCGGGCGCGGTCTGCAAGGTGGCGGGGCGATTGAAAAACTGCTCGGCCAATGCGGCCACGCCAGGCTCAGCCAGTACCTCGGCGTCTTCGGGCCAGCCGATCAGGCCGGCGGTGGCCACCGACAAGGGCAGGAGCGTCACGCCGTCGGGCCCGGCCAGCATCAACTGGGCATGGTCGGGCGTGCCGGTGACGTGAAGCGAAGCGCTGACAGGCGCATCAGCGGGCGGCGGCGCCAGTTCGGGAACGATGCGCGCCACCGGCCGGCCGGCCTGGCCCAGCGCCGCCAGCCAGGCATGCAGCCAGGCGCGCTCACAGGCGGCGACCCAGACCGGCTCATCCGGGCGCGGCTGGGGTTCGATGGCGAAGTGGACCTGGCTGGTATCGTCCAGCATGCGGTCTTCCAGTAGGCCATCGAGCACGGCACGCAGGCGCGCGCCACCGCCTTCCTTGAACATGCCTGCCTTGAGCGCCCCCTTGGGCAAAGCCAGCCGGTGCCAGGACAGCCGGCACGCCGGCACCACGGCGACAATCTCCACGCCGGCAGCCGCCGGCAGCAGCGTCAGGGGCGCCTCCACCGCCTGCGCGACGGTGCGCCCGTCATGGCTGAGCACGCCCTCGCACAGCGTGGACAAGGTGGGAAGTGCCCGCGAAAGGCTAAGGATCAGAAGGGTCATGCTTGAAAATTCAGCTGGTCATTGTAGGGCGCTGGTTTGTCGGTTCAAGGTGCCGCGATCACGCCATACAGTCTTTACATCGAGCCCTTCACGCTGTAACACCGAATGCTCTTCCACCACATTCTGGTCCAGCCGCAGCCGGCCCTGAACCTCGAAGAAGCGTGAATTCACACCTTGTTGCGCTAAGTTCAGCGCCGTGGCCCCTTGTCCAAGCTGGGCCGTCACATCAGCGAGCGTGCGAAAGTGGCTGGCCTGCCGGTTCATCACCAGGCGCTGGGCCTGCGCCATGTCGAGCGACGGGATGACCGCGAACAGCACGGTGGCGCTGGCCGTGTTGAGATTGACCGGCGTACTGACGGGCAGCAGGGTGATGTAGGGGCGCAGCACCGCCAGGCTGGCGGGCGACAGGCCCAGCCAGACAAGTTGATCGAGGCGCTGGGGCAGCAAGGGCGCTGTCTGGGCTGCTTCATTTTCGGGCGTTCTGTCCAATGCAAGCCGCAGGTTTTCAGCCAGCGCGGTCAGCTCGGCGGGGGGGAGCCTAAGTGCCTCGAACAGCTTGGCAAAGGCCTTGAGCCAAGTCTCGGACACCTTGCCGCCTTCCTCTACCAAGTTCCTCACGTTCAGCCGGGCCTGCAAGTCCGTGATCAGGCCCGACAAAAAAGCCTGGGAAGCGCTGGGGTCGCTATCGGCGGTGTTGTTCTTGTCAGCCGCCAGGAATGTTGACAGCCGGGCTTCTTCAAGCGGCACGGCCCAGGGCTCGGACAGGTAGTCGGGGCCGGCCGAGCGGGCATCTTCGCGCAGAATCAGGCGGGCCCAGTCCAGTGCGCCTGTCAGTATCCACGCCGACTGCACCCGCGCCCGCTCGGCTGTCTCCACTTCGATGCTGCGCCACTGTTGCCACAGGGCACCGGCCGCCAGGCTGGCCACCAGCGCCACGGTCAGCATGGCTGTCAGCAAGGCGGCGCCTACCTGACGGGCCGGTCCGTGACTGCGCGGCACTGTAGGCCGTTGTCGGCACAGATGTTGTTTTTTTGACCCGACAAATTTGTCGCGGCACCTGCGGTCATCCGCGTGAAGGTTCATGGCCATCAGTTGACCCTCCCCAGCGCAGGGCGAACCCAGTCGCGGGTAATGACGCCGCTGATGCCTGCGCCAGCGGGCAGTGTCAGCACCACGCGCACACCGTCCGGGAGTACCAGGTCGGCCGCAACCGGCGGCGCGCCAGCCTGGACGGGCGTGCTGCTGGCGTTATCGCTGGACAGTGGATTGGTCCATGCATTGCCCCGGAAATAAAAAATCTGCCACTGTTCAAGACCAGCAATGCGAACCTCGTCTTTTTTCTCCGCATCGCCAGGATTCTGGGCCCATTGGGCGGCACGTTCCCAAGCGATCTGAAGGTCTCCTCGTGAAAATTGCGGCGCTGATTGCCAGCGCAGCCACTGGTCCGTGCCGTTCACATTGCGGCGTGTCCAGGCCACTACCAGAAGGCCGTCGCCAGGCTGCACCGTGCTGCGGCGCACGATCCGAAGTCCGCGCCCGTCCCAGTCCAGCGTCCGGGTCTGGGGCAACTGCATCATGGCGTCCAGGTCTGAGCCCCACTGCGTCAGCCCTGCCTGCAGCGTCAGCACCAGGTCAGCGCGCTGCTGGAGCTGCGCCTGCGCCCGCACCATGCCATCGATGCCGCGCCAGCTCAAGCCTGCCATCACCGCCATCGCGGCCAGCGCCACGAGCAATTCGATCAGCGTGAACCCGCCCGCGCCTTTGGGCTTGGGTTGGTGCGCAACAGGCATGGCGCCAAGCGTGGAAACCCTATTTCCCATGGTCGATCAATACCTTCCCACAACGGTGGAAAGCGCCAATATCCGCGCTTCGCCATCAAGCACCTGCGCCTCGACGCGCATGAAATTTGGATTGGGCGTGGATTGCACCACCAAGCGCACGGTCAGTGTGCGGCCCGCCTGTTCGCAGGCGCTTGGGTTGTCGCCGACGGCCGGCATTTGCCGCTGCAGGCGCACATTGATCAGCGCGTTTTCAGCGCACACATGCGCCAGCAGCAAGTCCGACTGGCGTTCGGCATTGCGGGTCAGCGAAGCCGTGGCCCGCACGCCAGCAGCCAGCGCAATTGCCACAATTCCCAGCGCCACCAGCACTTCGATCAGCGTAAAGCCGCTGGCGCGAGAATATCTTGATCCGCAGCGCTGCATCAGGGTGTGCCGGGCGTTGCGGCCCCATCTGTCACTATGGTGAAAGGGCGAATCCCGTCGGTTGCCAATACCAAGCTGAGGGCGGGTTCTGAAATCGACACAAGGCGGATCTGCTGCTGCCCAATCACCGGTTCCGGTCCTAGCACAATCGCGTTCGCACCCGCTGCCCGCACATCCGGCCCCAGCCAGCTGGAGGGCAGCGCCGAGCCTGCCGCCAGTCCGGTGAATGCAAAGCCAGTGGCGGTCGGTTGCCAGCGCACCGGATTGGCAGTCATGCGCGACTGCGCCCGAGCCGATTCAAGCAGCACAGCCAGTCGCTGCGCCTCGCGCTCCAAGGCCGTGCCGGACGTGTCGCGCAGCGCCAGTCCAACGCCGGCGGTTGCAATCGCCATGATGGCCACCACGACCAGCAGCTCGATCAGGGTAAAGCCATGGCTGCGAATCTGGCGGGGTTGCGCACCGGCACGGTTCGGGCTTGCCCTGCGTCCGCCAGCGTTGCCTGCAACCACTGCAAAGCCAGCTGGGTCGATATCTCTAGTCCCAGCTACCGACATCCGCATTCTTGCCCTCGCCGCCGGACTGTCCATCGGCACCAAAAGACATCACGTCGATTTCGCCCTTGACACCCGGATTCAGGTATTGGTAGGGCCGGCCCCACGGATCGTTGGGCAGCTTGTCCAGGTAGGGTTTCCAGTTCGAAGGAATGGGTCCAGTGGTGGGCTTGGCCCGCAAGGCTTGCAGACCTTGCTCGGATGTCGGATAGCGCTGGTTGTCCAGCCGGTAGAGTTTCAGGGCCTGCAACAGGTTGTTGACATCGGTTTTGGCCGCCGTGGCCCGTGCATCATCAGCGCGTTCCAGCACGTTGGGAACAATCAGCGCGGCCAGCACGCCAATAATCACCAGCACCACCATCAGTTCAATCAAGGTGAAACCGGCTGACAAGCGGCGCCGCATGGGGGCAAAGGGTAGGTTTTTTAGGTTCATATGATCGGTTCAATGATAATCATGTCATGCAAAAAGATGCTTATCGCCTGTGGTCTGCCAGGATTGTGACATTCACCATTGCAGCCTTGGCTGCAGCCAGCGCAGTGTATTGGGGCCTCAAGGCATGGGGCCCGAATACGCCATCCACCACCCCGACTGTCATGCTGACACAACCGGCCGGGATTGGTTCACAGGCTGTTGCGCGAGCGCTGGGGGGTGGGCAGGTGTCACTTCAGGCTACCCCTGATGCTGCCCCGGCGCCCAGTCGTTATGCCTTGGTAGGCGTGGTTGCTGGACGTTCACAGGCCGGCGCAGCCCTGATTTCAGTCGATGGTCAGGAGGCCAAGCCAGTCCGTGTAGGTAGCCTTGTTGATGATGACATCATGCTGAGATCGGTCAATGCGCGCAGCGCGGTATTGTCTTCTGCTACGGAAAATTCTGCAAAATTCACATTGGAATTGCCTCCGCTGCCACAATAATCTACTCAATTAATAGCTGTCTGGGCTTTTTCAGTATGGCCTTCAGGCCACAAATTCTGAATTTTTCCTCGCCTGCCTGCATGGCCTTAAATCCCTTGATCGGCTAATGTTTCTCAATGAATTTGTGCAGCTATGCAACGCCAGGCAGCGTTGCATGATGTTCCCTGATTTACACCTGGTAATCAATAGACGATGATGGTCATTTCGAGACCTTATTGATCATCATGTCCGCTACTGAATCTGCTGTTAAAAATTTGATTTCCACCCCATTGCCCGGCTTGGGCCGGGCTTTGGTGGCTGCTGGCAAGGTGGGCCAGAAAGCAGCAGAGGATATTTTCCGAAAATCGCAAAGCGGCCGCACCAGTTTCATTGCCGAGTTGACCGGTTCAGGCGCAGTATCGGCATTCGATCTGGCGCATGTCATGTCAACGTCTTTCGCAGCACCATTGCTCGACCTGCACGCCATCGACATTCAACGCTTGCCCAAGGGCTTGCTTGACTCCAAAATTTGCCTGACCTACCGCATTGTTGTGCTCAGCAAACGCAACAACCGGCTGATCGTTGCAACAGCCGATCCCTCCGATCAGGAAGCAGCGGAAAAAATAAAGTTTTCTACCCAGTTGGGGGTGGATTGGGTCATCGCGGAATACGACAAGCTTTCAAAATTGGTAGAAGCTTCCAATGCCACGGCGGCGGAAGCCATGGAAAGCATTGTTGGGGGGGATTTTGAATTTGATGAGGACATGTCAGTGTCTGCTGCGGAAGATGCAGACACAGGGACGTCGGAAGTTGAAGACGCGCCTATTGTCAAATTCCTGCAGAAAATGCTCATAGATGCTTTCAACATGCGCGCATCTGATTTGCATTTCGAGCCCTTTGAACATAGCTACCGGGTGCGCTTTCGGGTTGACGGCGAATTGCGTGAAATCTC
>JAQGNK010000463.1 GCA_028291905.1 Polaromonas sp. | reverse complement strand
GTCTGGGCCGTGCATGCGGCCCGGCACGGCGATGCGATAAAGCTTTACCGGCACGGCGCGCTGCTGGTCAGCGGCGCTATGCTCGCGCCCGGCTGCTTCAACTGGCTGGCGCGGTCCTGACGCGGGCGGGACCGGGCTTTACCCTCGCTCAGCCGCGCTAGCCGGGGAACTGGATCACCGGTCCGGCGGGCGTCAGGCCCGGTCCGACGAACTGCGGTGCAGGACTTCCGGCCGGTCCCAGGTAGCGGATGAAGCGGTGAATATCGCGCAGGTCCGCCTCGCTCATGTCGCGCAACGCGAACCAGGGCATGGGCGGGCGCAACTGTGTGGTGTGGGCAAGCCTGACCCAGTCGGCCTCGTTCAGCCTGGCCATGGTCAGCCGCAGATTTGCCGGATAGGTCGTGCCCCAGGGACCGCGAAAGCCGACCGGGCTGCCGGTCAGCCATTCCTTCTCGGGCACGGTGCCGCCGCTTTCCGGATAGCCGGCCGTGTGGCAATCGTTGCAGCCGGCGATGCGCACCAGGTAGCGGCCGCGCTCTATCGATCTGACCGCCGGGCCCTCGCCGGCGGAAACCGCTGTCACACTGAAAGAGCAGGCGAGGGCGGCCAGGAAAGCAGCGGTGAAGGGCAGGCGTCGGGACATAAGGCCTCCGTCGGAGAAATGGCCGGGATAGCAAGAATGTCAGCATGGGCATGCTGCCCTTTAATGAAATACCGGGTCCGGGCCGGCTGCTTTGAGCGGGGTCAATCCGGGCGTGGCGGCGCCTTCGTGACGGCAGGCCGGCGCGGCGCTTTGGAGATCCGACGCGGCGGTACGGGCCGTCCTGCCGTCGCTGGCGGCGCTGACGCAGGCGTCCGAGGCCGCGCTGGAGGAAACCGGCGTGCCGGGCATCACGCCGATTGCCCGACCCAGCCTGAACCTGCTGGGCATACACCCGTCGCTGCAGACCATCCTCGCACAGCTTGCGGTGATCGACGTCATCGTGGCGTCCATGCTGTTCAACGCGCGCTCGTCGAGGGCGTTGCGGGCGGCTTGAGCGAAGGCTGGCGGCCCAGGCGTTAGCCAGGTCAGCAGGGCCGCAGCCAGTTTTGAATGCTCAAATCGACTACTCGTGAAAACTCACTGATGTTGTCGGTCACGAGTACAGCCTCAATGGAAAGCGCATGCGCCGCGATGAGCATGTCGTTTGCGCCTATGGTTAGTCCTTGCCGCTCGAGTTCGCAACGCAGGTTCGCATAGTGCAAATCGGATCCCGCTCCAAGAGGCGCGATATCTATTGCTTCGAGTAGCTGATTTACCCGTCGGGACAACTCGGGCGCCCCCTTTTTCGCTGCGCCAAAACGTAGTTCAGCGGCCACAACGATCGATGTGCATAAGCTGCCTGCCGCAGCGGAAGCAATTCGTTCTGCACACGCGCCATGCGGGTTCTTGATCGCATCTGACAAAATATTCGTATCCAGAAGGTAGAGCGGCATCACAAATCAACATGCTCGGCCGGCAAATCTTTAAAAGGCGGCAGACCATCTGATAACGGTCCCCATGAAGCAAAAAGGGACTTTAGCGATGGTCGCTTTAGGGGTTCGATAATCAAGCGATTTCCTTCACGATGCAGGATAGCGGTGTCACCGGGCAATTCAAACTCCCTCGGAATTCTTAGAGCTTGATTGCGGCCATTTTTGAACAGCTTTACTGGCCGTCCATGTCGATCATTTGATTCCATATGCGCTCCAAAACATAGGCCGAAGCATATGCTAATTTTATTCGGTCCGCAATGTGGTTCATTTGAGATTTGCTTACCGAAATGAACACCTTCTCGCCATCCATCTTCTTACATTTCCTAGTGGAAATATTAGGTATAATTATTTCTTAAAGGCATTACCTCAATGTTTTCATCTTCCTGCCGTAAATCGTAAAGAACCGGCGTGGAGGACAAAAACACGACGCAGCCGGGATGGAACATGCACAGCAGCCGCTTCGTCGGCGCGCATCAATGGATAGCCAAGGAAAACCACGCACATGAATGACATGACCGAAGACCTCGACGCGCTGTTTGACGAAGTGTCGGCACAGCACTCGGCTGCTGCCGTACCGGCGCCGCTCCCGGTGGCGGCTGCGGCGCCAGTGGCCAGCCCGGCCGCGCCGGATGCAGGCGCGCAGGAGGGACAGGACGGCGGCCTGCAACTGTTCGACCGCCTCGGCCACATCGTCCGGCAGCTGCACGACTCGCTGCGTGAACTCGGCTACGACCGCAGCCTGTCCGACATCGCCACCGAAGTGACCGACGCCACCGACCGGCTCGAATACATCGCGACGCTGACCGAGCAGGCGGCCAACAAGGTGCTCAATTCCATCGACGAAGCGATGCCGGTGCAGGACCAGCTGATCGCGACAGCGAAAGATGTCGACAGCCGCTGGGGCGCGCTGTTCGAGGGCAAGCTCGGCATCGATGAATTCAAGCTGCTGGCGCAGGACTCACGCGCTTTTGCGACCACGGTCGTCGAAACGGGGGAAGCCGAAAAGGCGCGGCTGATGCAGATCATGATGGCCCAGGACTTCCAGGACATCACCGGCCAGATCATCAAGAAAGTGGTTAACATCACGCAGTATCTGGAACGCGAACTGGCGCAGCTGCTGGTGTACACCGCGCCGCTGACGCAAAAGGGCAAGTTCAATGAGAAAGACAAGGAAAAAGTCGTGGACCTGCTCGCCGGCCCTGCGGTGCCGGCGTCCGCCATGGCGCAGAACGACGTTGACGACTTACTGGCCGACCTGGGATTCTGATGGACGACATGCTCAAGGACTTCGTGGTCGAGGCGCTGGAACTGGCCGTCGACGTCGAGGA
>JAQGNK010000446.1 GCA_028291905.1 Polaromonas sp. | reverse complement strand
AGGGCCGGGGCCCAGCGCGGCGGCATAGTTGACGGTCAGGGCAATCGGCTCGCCGAGCCGGCCGGGGTGCTGCATCACCGCCTGCACCGCCGTGGCGGCGGTCATGCCGCCGAACGGGCCGACCATGTTCCAGTAGGCCGGGCTGCTGGCGCCGCGATAGCCGCCGGGCGCGTTGTCCAGCGGCGCCAGGTGGAGCGCCACGTCAAAGGGATGGTTTGTCATCACAGGAAGTGTGCCTCTCGGTAGGTTCTCAAGTTGTCATGCCCGCGACGCCGGCCAGTGGCGTGGCGGCAGTACCGATGCCCGCCTGCCGCATCCGCTCCAGCACGGCCACCGCGCGCGGCCACAGGCTGTCGCTGAATTGCGGCCGGAAGAAGCCGAAATGCCCGATGCGCCCGACGCCCAGTTCGGCCGGCGTGATGCGTTCAACGCTGCATTCGGCGCCGGTGTAGAGCTTGAGCAGGTTGTGCGTGCCGCGCCAGGTCATCAGCTCGTCGTCGCTCATGGACAGCGCCCGCACCGGAAAGCGGGCGCGGCCATAGCGCAGGCGTGCGCCTTCGCCTTCGGCGCCGACGCTGTACTCCGGGTGCAGGCACCATTTGCGCCACTGCAGCATCACGCCGGCCGGCAGATCGCCCACTTTCCTGAGCTTGCGCCCCGGAAAGTAGCCGAACAGCCGGGTGGCCACGGGCACCAGCACATACCAGAAGTACAGGATGAGCCGGCGCAGCTGCGGCGCGTTGTCGCGCCAGTAGCCGCTGCCGGCCGCAATGCTGAGCAGGCCGTCCACCTGGTGCTGGTTGTTCAAAAAACCCGGCAGCTGCGCGCCCAGGCTGTGCCCCAGCAGGTACAGCGGCGCGCCGGGCAGCGCCGCCTTGGCGGTGTCCACCACCGCCTCGTAGTCGCTGGCCCAGTCGAAAAGATCGGCCTTGAACCCGCGCAGGCCGCCGCTGGCGGTGCCCGGCAGCGAATCGCCCAGGCCCCGGTAGTCGAAGGTCGTGACGCGAAAGCCCTGGCCACAGAGCCATTCGGCAAAGGCGGCGTAGTAGTCCTGCCGCACCCCCATCGCGCCGCCGATGACGACACTGGCGCGGGCGGGCGTGGCGGGGGCATGGATGCGAAGCGCCAGCCGCGCCGCGCCTGAAAGGATGGTCTGCTGTTGCATCGCGGTCTCCTGTTGCGGCCGGCCGGTCTGCGCCGGCCTGAACCATGGGACTTGTCAATTGCTATTTAATTCATAGCTGCTTGCGCAGGCACTGACTGCGCCAGAGCCTTGAAACGCTTGAAAAATCGGCCCGGCGGGCCTACACCCGCTCGAAAATCCCGGCGGCGCCCTGCCCCATGCCGACGCACATCGTCACCATGCCGTATTTCAGCTGGTGGCGGTGCAGCGCATGGATCACCGTGGCGGCGCGGATCGCGCCGGTGGCGCCCAGCGGATGGCCCAGCGCAATCGCGCCGCCCATCCGGTTGACCTTGGCCGGGTCCAGGCCCAGCGTGTTGATGACCGCGAGCGACTGCGCGGCGAAGGCCTCGTTCAGCTCGAACCAGTCAATGTCGTTCTGGTTCAGGCCGGCGTAGCGCAGCGCGGCCGGAATGGCCTCGATCGGGCCGATGCCCATGATCTCGGGCGGCACGCCCTTGGCGGCGTAGCTGACGAAGCGGGCCAGCGGCTTGAGGCCGAACTGCCTGACCGCGTTTTCGCTCGCCAGGATCAAGGCGCCGGCGCCGTCGGAGGTTTGCGAGCTGTTGCCGGCCGTCACCGAGCCGCGCGCGGCGAACGGCGTCTTGAGCTTGGCCAGGCCCTCCATCGTCGTGTCCGGCCGAGCGCCTTCGTCCAGGCTGACGGTGCGGGTCTTGGCGATGACTTCGCCGGTGTCCAGGTCAGCGCTACGGTCGGTCACCTCGACCGGCGTGATCTCGGCCGTGAACTCGCCGGCCTGCTGGGCCTTGAGCGCCTTCATGTGCGAGGCGTAGGCGAACTCGTCCTGCGCGCTGCGCGAAACTTTCCACTGCTGCGCGACCTTCTCGGCGGTCAGGCCCATGCCGTAGGCGATGCCGACGTTCTCGTCGTTGGCGAACATGGCCGGCGACAGCGAGGGCGAGTTGCCCGACATCGGCACCATGCTCATGCTTTCGGTGCCGGCGGCGATCATCACCTCGGCCTCGCCGACGCGGATGCGGTCGGCGGCCATCTGCACCGCCGACAGGCCGGAGGCGCAGAAGCGGTTGACGGTGATGCCGCCCACGCTGGTCGGCAGGCCGGCGAGCACTGCGCCGATGCGGGCGATGTTCAGCCCCTGCGGGCCTTCGGGAATCGCGCAGCCGCAGATGATGTCTTCAATCGCTTTGGGGTCGAGCGTGGGCACCTGGGCCAGCGCCGAGCGCAGCACGCTGACCAGCAGTTCGTCGGGCCGGGTGTTGCGGAAAAAACCCCGGTGCGAGCGCCCGATGGGCGTGCGCGTGGCGGCGACGATATAGGCTTCCTGGACTTGTTTCATGGGTGTTTCTTTCTCTCGGTGGATAGTTGAAGACTTGTTGTCTGGAGTGAATTCAGGGTGTGGGCAGGGATACGGGGAGCGGTTCAGGCGCATTTCCACGCTGAGGCTGAGGCTGAGGCTGATTTTCTTGCTCCTTCACCCGCTGGGGGAAGGCTGGGATGGGGGCCAGCGCGGTCAATTCCATCAACCGGTTGTAAATCGCCTCCACCATCGACTGCAAATCAACAAACGCCAAATTGGCCGGAAACCGCATGACATCAAAGCCGTGCTGCCTGAAAAAAGCGTCACGCTTTGCGTCGTAGGCCTGCTGCTGCGCATGCTGCGATCCGTCTATTTCGACAATCAACCGAGGCGCGAGACACGCGAAATCAGCCACATATGACCCCAGCGGATGCTGGCGCCGGAACTTGAATCCCAATTGCTCGCCGCGCAGCTTTTGCCACAGCAGCTGCTCGCCATCCGTCATTTCCCGACGAGGGGACTTGGCGAACTTTCTGGCGTTGGTGCCGGCCTGGTGTTGCATGTCGTAGCGCCCTCATCCCAACCTTCCCCCAGCGGGGGAAGGAGCAAGAAAAAGAGCACGTCCTTTCGGGTTCTTCAGCGTTTCGGTGGGCCGGACGGAATCCAGGCCCAGGTAAATTCACATTCGACGGGCTCGATGCCGGCCTCGTCGGTCACTATGACCTGCACGGTCACCTCGCCCTTGTCGCTGGCCCGCATCAATTCCTGCTGCTCAGGCGTCAGCGTGGCGACGGCCCGCATGGCGCCGGTGGCGCGGCGCTTGAAGGCCATGGTCAGCGACTTGGCCAGCGGCGTGCAATCGTCGCGCACATTCATGCCGACCACCATGCCGGTGGCGGTTTCGGCCAGCAGGTTCATGGCCGAGGCATGGATGCCGCCGATGTGGTTCTGCACCTTTTTCTCGTTCTTCAGGCCGATCTCGACCCGCTCGCGGCCCATCTGCAGAAAGTCCAGCCCGGCGGTGCCGGTGAAAGGCACGGCGCGGCGCAGCACCAGGCTGCGAACCCAGGGAAGGGCAAAGGCGGGCGCGTCCTTCAGCCGGTCGAGCTGGCGCTCCAGGCGGTTGGGCGGGTAACTGGCGGCGGTGTTCGTCACGTCAGTTGCGCAGCGGCTTGCCAGTGCTCATCATCCCCATGATGCGGTCCTGGGTTTTCGGATGCTCCAGCAGCGAGCAGAAGGCCTTGCGCTCCAGCGCCATCAAATACTCTT
>JAQGNK010000412.1 GCA_028291905.1 Polaromonas sp. | reverse complement strand
CCTGGCCGATGTGCTGGACCGTGTCCTGCGCGAACACCGGCTCGTCATGTGAGAAGTTGCCCAGCAGCCGGTCGCCCGGAATGTCCTGCGCCAGGATCACGTCGCGAACGCCCGGCATGGCCAGCGCGGCGGCGGTATCGACCCGGAGCAGCCGGCCGTGGGCCACGGTGGAGAGAATCGGCGCGGCATGCAGCGTGCCCTTGATCTCCGGGATGTCATCGACATAGCTGGCCGCGCCCGCTACCTGCGCGCGGGCGCTTTCATGCGGGCGCGAACTGCCCGACACCTGCGCCACCGGCGGCCGGGTGGCGGGTGCCGGCTGCGCCACGGCCAGCGCTTCGGCGACTTCGGCGGCATTGTCATTGGCCTGTGTGACCTGCGGGTCGGCCACCTCGTCGCGGCTGAGCGAAATATCCTTGCCGGTGTCCATGGTCAAGTCCCTTCTTCTAGCACGAACGACGCCAGGTTGATCTGCCGCATTCCCTGGCTTTCGAGCCAGTAGCGCTGCAGCAGGTTGCCCAGCACCTCGGTGCGGTAGCCGCTGGACGCCCGCATGTCCGACAGCGGCGTGAACTCGGCGCGCAGGGCAACCATCGCGGCCTGCACCGTCTGCAGCGTCCAGGGCTGGCCGGTCAGCGCGGCTTCGGTTTTTACCGCCCTGGCCGGCGTCGCCGCCACCCCGCCGGCGCCGATGGAAGCCTGCGCCACCACGCCGTTGTCGATCCGCAGGTTGACAGCCAGGCAGACGGCGGAAATATCGTCGTCGTAGCGCTTGGAGATTTTGTACACCTTGAGCAGCTCGGGCGGACGCTGGGCTTGGTTTTCTGGCTTCATGGGCGAGGGGGCCAACCCTGGGATGGCTTCGCTTGCGCCTTTCGCGCCGGTTTCAACACCCTTTTCATTTGGGAGAAAACGGGGGTGAGGCCCCTCTGACTTCGGCACCTTGATAAACGCCAGCACCTCATCTGGCGCCATCACGTTTTGCCGGTAGCCGGTGTACAAGGCTTCCAGCGGCATCTCGCGCCGGCCGCGCTTGCTCATCAGCACGATCTGCGCGCCCAGCGCGATCAAGAGCGGCATCGAGTCGCCAATCGGCGAGCCGTTGGCCACGTTGCCGCCGAGCGTGCCCGAGTTGCGCACCGGCAGGCCGGCGAACCGGGCGGCGAAGCCGTGCAGCTGTGGCCACTGCCGCACCAGCGCGGCGAACGCATCGGCCAGCGTCACCGCCGCGCCGATGGCGATGTGGCCCGGATGCTGCTCGATGCGGCGCAGTTCGGCCACGCGGGTGACATCGAGCACGGTTGCAAACTGACGGTGCTGCTTGGTGACCCACAGGCCCACGTCGGTGCAGCCAGCGACCAGCTGCGCAGCCGGATGCGCGGCGCGGGCCTGCAGCAGCCCGGCCAGCGTGTGCGGCAGCATGTAGGCCAAATCGGCCTCTGGCGCAGGTTCCGTCTGTGCAAGCTGCTCCAGTTTCAATAGCAGGCCAGCTTCATCGATATAAACCGGCGCCAGGCTGCCCATGGCCTGCGCGGCGTCCAGGATGGGCCGGTAGCCGGTGCAGCGGCACAGGTTGCCCGACAGCGCCTCCTGCGCCATTTCACGGCTGATTGGGTTTGGTGCAGTACAGGCGACAGGGCTTGAGGCCGCTCCCTGCAAGCCGGGGCCGCGGGACTGGCTTTGCCAGACCGCTGGCGCAGCGGCCCCTTCGGGGCTGAAGGCTGCAACTCCGAGCCCGCCTGCGCGGGCTTGGACAGCCGGAAGATGCGCCGCCTCTGGCGGCGTGGCGCCCTGCAAGGGCAGCGAACCACTCGCAGCGGCGAGCGCGGGCGCATCGGTTTCCTGCAAGTCAGGGCCGCAGGGCCGGCTTTGCCGGACTGCAGGCGCAGCGGCCCCCTCGGGGGGCAGCGAACTACACGCAGTGGGGAGCGTGGGAGCCACCATATACAGGCCGAACAGGCTCATCACAAAGCCGGGCGTGCAAAAGCCGCATTGCGACGCATGGTGGTCCACCATCGCCTGCTGCGCCGGGTGCAGTGTGCCGTCCGGCTGGGCAATGTCCTCGACCGTCCACAGCGCCATGCCGTCAATCGAATGGGCCAGCCGGATGCAGCTGTTGATGGCGCGGTAGCGGATGGTGCCGTTGTCGGCTTCGCCCAGCACCACGGTGCAGGCGCCGCAGTCGCCTTCGCCGCAGCCTTCCTTGGTGCCGGTGCAGCCGAGGTCTTCGCGCAGCAGCTCCAGCAGCGTGCGCTCGGGCGGCACGCCGGCCAGGACGACCGGCTCGCCGCGCCGGATGAATCTCAGGGGCCTGGCGGCGCCAGGGGTGGCAGGGGAAAGAGTCATGCTGAACATGCTTTCAGGGTAAATCATCCAGGCTGCGGGCAGATATGCAAACCCATATCAGGCCCATGGGAGCGGCAGTATGTTTCACTCCACGCTCCAGCCGGGGATGGGGCGTGGCCCTCGCCCAAATAAATTTTATTCCCCTGAAGGTCGATGCGGCAGCCGCCCCAAGGCCGGAAGACGCTGCCTTAGCCGGCCTTGACTGGATAACTGCCTCAACGACTCGGAACCATCACGCCCGCGAAGGCGGAAATCCAGCCGGAGCCGGGCATGGCGCACTGGATGCCCGCCTTTGGGGAAACGGCACTGAGGAATAAATGTCGGGGGCAAGTAGCTGATCAGGTGGACCGCCCTGGCAGTGCAAGGCTGCTGGCCTGCCAGGGCCTGCGCTTTCCCAGGGGGTCGGCTGCTTACTTGATGAGTTTTCGGGACCGCAAGTAATCGGCCAGGCCGCAATAGCCGTCCTTCATCAGGATGTCCTGCTCCAGCTTGGCCGGCAACAGTCTTTCCTTGACCGAACTGGTCAGCTGGCCGCCGGCGGTCTGGCGCACGAAGCCTATGGCGCGCTCGAATTCCAGCACCTTGCCCTGGCATTGGTTGCGGCTGTCCAGGCGAGCCGTTACAGACACGCCCGACACCATCTTGTCGGGCTGCTGGGCATTGGCATGGCCCGCCAGCAGCGCCAGCAACAGGCCGCAGCCTACTGAAAGGCGTTGGGGCAAGGGCAGGGAAGGGGGCCAAAATGGTGCTGTGAGCAAGCCGTTCATGATGATTCTCCTTGAGGGAATTTGCTCTATGCAATATCTTTGCCATGTGCTAGTTCTGCAATGAAGGATCAACAAAGCCGGGTTTTGGCGGCGCGGCGCATGGCCGTCTGCCCGCGCCTTGGCATGCGCCACCGGGTCGCTGGCCATCCAGGCAGCCCGCGCACCTTGCGAGGGCTGGCCAGCGCCCGGCCGGCACGGTGCTACATTGCCTTGTTGCAGGGCCGCCGCGCCGCTGGCCGTTGAATTGCTTGCGGACTTCAGGCGGCGCCAGGCCGGGCTGGCAGGCGCCACGCCTAATGCCTCGGTCCGCCGCGACCATATGAAAAAACGTATCAACCGCATCGGTGAAAAAATATGAAGGACGAAGCGCTTTTCGACAAGATCGACCTTCATCTCATCAAGGTACTGAACACCGTGCTCAACGAACGCAGCGTCTCGCGCGCCGCCCTCCGTCTGGACATGCACCAGCCCGCTGTCAGCGCGGCGCTCAAGCGCCTGCGCCAGCTGGCGGGCGACCCTATCCTGGTGCGCTCGGGCGCCGGCATGGTGCCCACCTACGCGGGTTTACGCATGATCGAGCCGTCGGCCAGCATCTTGCGCACGGCGGGCATGCTGTTCAGCGACGCCAAGAGCTTCGACGCGGCCACGGCTGATATCACCTTTCGCCTGGCCGCCAGCGACTACCTGGACCCGGTGTTCCTGCCGCAGCTGGTGGCCGAGATCAAGACCCAGGCCCCGCGCTGCCAGATCGAGATCCATCCGCTCTCGGCTGATGCCGACTACCACAGCCAGCTGGCGCAGGGCCTGGTCGATATCGTTATCGGCAACTGGAACTCGCCGCCCGACGACCTGCACCTGGGCCGGCTGTTCGGCGACGAGGTGGTCTGCCTGGTGGCCGAAAACCATCCGGCAGTGCGGCGCGGCTGGAACGCAAAAAACAGCGCCGACTGGCTCGACGCCGAGCACATCGCGCCGATGGCGATGCACCCCGGCGCGCGCGGCGTGATCGATGACTACCTGCTGGGGCGCGGGCTGCGGCGCAACATCACGGTGCGCTGCCCGCATTTCAGCCTGATGCCGGCCATGGTGGCCTCAAGCTTGCTGGTGATGACCACCGGCAGGCAGTTCTGCGAGCGCGCGGCGCTGTCGTTGCCGGTGAAAATCCTGCCATGCCCCATCGAATTTCCCCGCATGATGTATTACCAGCTCTGGCACGAACGCAGCCATGCCTCCAGCGCCTCGAAGTGGCTGCGCGAGCGGGTCAAGGCGGTGGCCACGGCGCTACGAAAACAATAGCTGGCTGCGCATACACTACCTGCGCTGCAGGCCTGAAACACTGATAAAACCCTTGTAAAACGCTTCCCAACCCGCGAGACGGCAGATTCCCATGAGTTCCCAAGCTTTCACTCCACCGCCCGGCGCACCGGCCCTGCGGCTGCGGCTGGCCGGCATCACCAAGGCCTATCCGGGTGTGGTGGCCAACAGCGGCATCTCGCTGGCCGTGCAGCCCGGCGAGATTCATGCCGTGCTGGGCGAGAACGGCGCCGGCAAATCGACGCTGATGAAGATCATCTACGGCAGCGTCAAGCCCGACGCCGGCGGCATGGAGATCGACGGCCGGCCGGTGGTGGTGCGCAACCCGCAGGAGGCGAGGGCGCTGGGCATCAGCATGGTGTTCCAGCATTTCAGCCTGTTCGACACGCTCACCGTGGCCGAGAACGTCTGGCTTGGCCTGAGCAAGCGCCTGAGCCTGGCCGAGGTGTCCCAGCGCATCAAGGCCACCGCCGAGGCCTACGGCTTGCCTCTGGAGCCGCTGCGGCCGGTGCATACGCTGAGCGTGGGCGAGCGCCAGCGGGTCGAGATCGTGCGGGCGCTGCTGACCAATCCCAGGCTCCTGATCCTGGACGAGCCGACCTCGGTGCTGACGCCGCAGGCGGTCGAGAACCTGTTCGTCACGCTGCGCAAGCTGGCGGCAGAGGGCTGCAGCATTTTGTACATCAGCCACAAGCTGCACGAAATCCGTGCGCTGTGCACCGCCTGCACCGTGCTGCGCGGCGGCAAGGTCACCGGCCAGTGCGACCCGCGCCAGGAATCGAATGCTTCGCTCAGCCGCCTGATGATCGGCGCCGAGCCGCCCAGGCTGGAGCACCGCACGGTGAAGACCGGCGACATCATGCTCGAAGTCAGGCAGCTCGACCTGCCCCGTGAAGACCAGTTCGGCATGGCGCTGAGCCAGGTGGCGCTGCAGGTGCGCGCCGGCGAGGTGGTCGGCATTGCCGGCGTGTCGGGCAACGGCCAGAAGGAGCTGCTGTACGCGCTGTCGGGCGAGGACACCCGCTCTGCCAGCGGCGCCATCCTTGTGAAGGGACAGCCGGCCGGCAAGATGAGTCCGGCCCATCGGCGCAGGCTGGGCCTGCATTTCGTGCCCGAGGAGCGGCTGGGCCGGGGCGCGGTGCCCACGCTGGGGCTGGCGCGCAACCTGCTGCTCACCCGCAAGGAGTCGGTGGGCGCGGGCGGCTGGCTCAGCGGCGGTGTGCTGCAGGCGCAGGCGAGCCGGATCATCGCGCGCTACCAGGTCAAGTGCGGCGGCCCGCAGGCGGCGGCCAAGTCGCTGTCGGGCGGCAATTTGCAAAAATTCATCATGGGCCGCGAGATCGACGCCGGCCCGGCGCTGCTCATCGTGTCGCAGCCGACCTGGGGCGTCGATGTGGGCGCGGCGGCGCAGATTCGCGGCGAGCTGCTGGCGCTGGCCGGCGCCGGCTGCGCGGTGCTGGTGGTCAGCGAGGAGCTGGACGAGCTGTTTGAAATCTGCGACCGGCTGTATGTGATGGCCAAGGGCCAGCTCTCGCCGTCGCTGCCGCGCGCCGAGGCCACGGTCGAGAAAGTCGGGCTGTGGATGAGCGGCCTGTGGGCGCCTGCCGCTGGCGCAGCCCTTGAGACGGGAGCACGGCATGCGGCTTGAAGTCCGGCCCCAGCCGTCGCCTTTCTGGAGCTATGCCTCGCCGATACTGGCGCTGCTCATCACCGTCGCCATCGGCATCGGCCTTTTCCTGGCGCTCGGCAAAGACCCGCTAAAGGGCCTGCAGGTGTTCTTCTGGGAGCCACTCAAGTCGTCCTATGCCATCGGCGAGCTGCTGGTCAAGGCCACGCCGCTGCTGATCATCGCGCTCGGGCTGGCGGTGTGCTTTCGCTCGAACGTCTGGAACATCGGCGCCGAGGGTCAGTTTGTCATCGGCGCAGTGGCGGCCGGCGGCGTGGCGCTGCTGGCCGACAAGACCACCGGGCCTTGGATCATTCCGGCGATCCTGCTGGCCGGCGTGCTGGGCGGCATGTTCTGGGCCGGCAT
>JAQGNK010000379.1 GCA_028291905.1 Polaromonas sp. | reverse complement strand
GTGGACTTGACGATGGTGCGTTGTTCTGGGGTCAACATGATTTGTCTTTCTGTAGTGGCAGGCTCGCTTCGCGCCCTTGCGAAGCCGTGCAGACTGCCTGAACAAGCTAACTCAAGACCCGTGCCAGCTATGCTTTTTATATGAATCAACCACTTGCGAGCGTCCCATACTAAAGAGAGTCAAAATGATTACCTATTAAAGTAGTAAAAATGATATTTTTGGAGTCGATTTGACCGCACAACCCATGCTGCAGGCCCTAGTGCCGCTGGTCGATGACCTGACACGCGAGCTGCCCGACGGCGAGCGTTACCGCCGCCTGCTCCAAGCCATGCAGGCCTTGCTGCCCTGCGACGCGGTGGCCCTGCTCAGGCTGGAGGGCGACTGGCTGGTACCGCTGGCCGTCAGGGGCCTGAGCAGCGACACGCTGGGCCGGCGCTTCAGGATTGACGAGCACCCGCGCTTCGGCTTGCTGCTGCAGGGCCCCGGCCCCCGGCGCATCCCCGCCGACAGCCCGCTGCCCGATCCCTACGATGGCCTGGTCGAGGGGCTGGAGGGCCAGCTCGAAGTGCATGACTGCATGGGCTGCCCGATACAGATCGGCGAGAAAACCTGGGGCCTGCTCACGCTCGATGCGCTGGGCAGGGAACGGATGTCGGCGCTGGACCTGGGCGACCTGCAGGCGTTCGCCAGCCTGGCCGGGGCCACCGTCGGCGTCGTGCAGCGCATGGACGGCCTGGCGCTGCGGGCCGAAGACGAGCGCCGCCGCGCCGACAGCTACCGGGCGCTGGCCGCTGAAAAGAGCCTGCCCCCGAAGCTGATCGGCCAGAGCGCGGCGCACCGGCGGCTGATGGAGGAAATCGAGATCGTCAGCAACAGCGACCTGACCGTGCTGCTGACCGGTGAAACCGGCGTCGGCAAGGAGCTGGTGGCGCAGGCGCTGCATGCGGCCTCGGCCCGCGCCTCGCGCCCGCTCATCAGCATCAATTGCGCGGCGCTGCCCGACACGCTGCTGGAGAGCGAGCTGTTCGGCCATGTGCGCGGCGCGTTTTCAGGCGCCGTGGCCGAGCGGCGCGGCAAGTTCGAGCTGGCCGACGGCGGCACGCTGTTCCTGGATGAGGTGGGCGAGCTGTCGCTGGCGGCCCAGGCCAAGCTGCTGCGGGTGCTGCAGGGCGGACAGCTGCAGCGCCTGGGCTCGGACCGGGAGCACCGGGTCGATGTGCGGGTGATCGCCGCCACCAACCGCGACCTGGCCGAGGAGGTACGGGCGGGGCGCTTTCGGGCCGATTTCTACCACCGGCTCAGCGTCTATCCGCTGCGCGTGCCGCCGCTGCGCGAGCGCGGCCATGACGTGCTGCTGCTGGCCGGCAATTTCCTGGAGCAAAACCGTTCGCGCCTCGGGCTGCGCGGCCTGCGGCTGGACTACAGCGCGCGGGCCGCGCTGCTGGCGCACGACTGGCCCGGCAATGTGCGCGAGCTGGAGCATCTGCTGGGCCGCAGCGCCCTCAAGGCCGTGGGCGGCCCTGGCCCGCGCACCCGCATCGTGAGCCTGAGCGCGCTGCACCTGGATCTGCTGCCGCTGCAGGAGGAGGGCGCAGCAGGGGTTGCGCCAGCGCCGGATGAAGCGCCGCCAGCATCGCAAGTCTCCCAGGCACCGCAAGCGCCCGGCGTGCCGCCCGAAGCGGCGGCTTTGCAGGACTTGCGCACCTCGACCGAAGCCCACCAGCGCCAGCGCATCCAGGCGAGCCTGCTGCAGCATCGCCAGAACTGGGCCTCGGCTGCGCGGGAACTGGGCCTGCACCGGGCCAACCTTGTCAGGCTGGCCAAAAGGCTGGGCCTGCCCGCCAAGGGGGAGTAAGGCGCAACCACCCTGGCTGGAAACAGCCACCCAGCCAGCCTCTGCTTCTTTTTCAATAGCTGCTAGCGCAAGCGCTGCTTGCGCTGGAGGCACTTTTGATGCCTGATTGCGCATGTTTTGCCGATGGCTCCCTATTTTTTTCGCGCCGGGGAAGCGCGCCCTATTCAACCAGCGCCGCCTGCCGGCTGTTGACATGGCGCACCGTCGGCGCCAACGGTGCGGATGGCACGCTGTCCTTGAAGGTGCCCGGCAGCAGGATGGTTTTGTCGACCGTGTTGATGTCGGTGCGGCCGCAAAACGCCATCGTGATGTCGAGTTCCTTGTGGATGATCTGCAGGGCCTTGGTCACCCCGGCTTCGCCCATGGCGCCCAGGCCGTACACCATGGCCCGGCCAATCAGGGTGCCGCGCGCGCCCAGCGCCCAGGCCTTGAGCACGTCCTGGCCGGAGCGGATGCCGCCGTCCATCCACACTTCAATGTCCGCGCCCACGGCCTCGACGATGTCGGGCAGTGCCGAGATGCTCGACTGTGCGCCGTCGAGCTGGCGGCCGCCGTGGTTGCTCACGACGATGGCGTCGGCGCCGCTTTGCACGGCCAGCCGGGCGTCCTCGACGTCCTGGATGCCCTTGAGGATCAGCTTGCCGCCCCATTTTTCCTTGACCCAGGCCACGTCCGCCCACGACAGGCGCGGGTCAAACTGCTCGTTGGTCCAGGCTGAGAGTGAGTTCATGTCGCTGACGCCCTTGACGTGGCCGACCAGGTTGCCGAAGGTGCGGCGGCGCGTGCCCGCCATTCCCAGGCACCAGCGCGGCTTGGTCATGAGGTTGATGATATTGGCCAGGGTGGGCCGGGGCGGCGCGGTCAGGCCATTTTTCAGGTCTTTGTGGCGCTGGCCGATGACCTGCAGGTCCAGCGTCAGCACCAGCGCATTGCAGCCCGCCTTGCGCGTGCGCTCGATCATCGCGGCCATGGCCTCGCGGTCGCGCATCATGTAGAGCTGGAACCAGAAGGGCCGCTGGGTGTTGGCCGCAATGTCCTCGATGGAGCAGATGCTCATGGTGGACAGGATGAAGGGAATGCCGAACTTCTCGGCCGCGCGCGCCGCCTTGATCTCCCCGTCGGCGTGCTGCATGCCCGTCAGCCCCACGGGCGCAATCGCCACCGGCATCTTCACGTCCACGCCCACCATTTTGGTGGCGGTGGTGCGGTTTTCCATGTTCACCGCCACCCGCTGGCGCAGCTTGATGGTCTGGAAATCGGCTTCATTGGCGCGGTAGGTGCTCTCGGTCCAGGAGCCGGAATCGGCATAGTCGTAGAACATGCGGGGCACGCGCTTCTGAGCCAGGACGCGCAGGTCTTCGATGGTGGTGATGATGGGCATTGGTTTGTCTCCAGGCAACGGGTTGAACGGGGTTGAAGCCATGGTAGCGGCCGCTGCCGGGGCGCGTGTGAATTCTGGCGCGGCGGGTTTGAAATTATTGACAAGCCGCCAGCCGTGCCCTTCAGGCCCCGCGCCAGCCTGCATAAACTCGGGGGCTCGCGCATGAGCTGCATGATGTCCTGGCGCCGATCCATTCAAAACGAAAGCCCGTCCTCCGATGACTTACCCCACACCACCATTCTTGCCGCGCCATGCCGCGCTGCTGCTGTCAGCCGCTTCGCTCCTGCTGGCGGCGGGCTGCACCCGGATCGAAACCGGCGAGGTCGGCCTGCGCATCCATTTCGACAAGACCACCGACCCGGCCGAGCGCCTGCCCGGCAGCTTCAACCAGACCCTGATCGGCGACATCATCACCTTCAAAATTCAGGACGTGGCGGTGGCGGTGGACAACATGACGCCGCTGGCCTCCGACAATTCGACCGTCAAGGACTTCGACATGACGGTCGTCTACAACGTCAACCCGAGCGCCGTGTCGGAGCTGTGGACCACCAAGAACCGCACCTTCCACGGGTTGTCGGACAAGGGCAGCGACATCTTGCTGATGCAGAACTATGTCGCCCTGAGCGCGCGCAACGCGGCCTACAAGGTGGCGCGCGAGTACGAGTCGCTCAAGATGGCCGACAACCGCCCGCTGATCGAGCAGAGCATCCGCGAGAACATCATCAAGACGCTGACCGAGGAAAAGCTGGCCGACAAGATCACGGTGTCGCAAATCCAGGTGCGCGCCATCACGCCGGCCGATGTCATCGTCAACAGCGCCAATGAGCTGGTGCGGGCGCAAAACGAGCTCAAAACCAAGGAGGTCGAGGTGCAGACGGCGAAGAAAGAGGCCGAGCGCATCGCCGCGCTCAACGCCAATGCCGGCGCCATCGGCTACATGAACGCCATGGCCAACCTGAAGATCGCCGAGGGCGTGGCCGCCGGCAAAGTGCACACCATCGTCGTGCCCTATGACTTCAAGGGCATCGTGAACGCGAAGTAGGACGCGCCGGCCCGGCCGGGCAGGCGCTGCCCTGTTCTGGATTTTTTAAGCAATTCATGCTTCTGGCGCATGTGCCGCCTGCGCGGGAAGCTATTTAATTAATAGCAAAAAGAACGTGACGCCCAGCGCCCAGGGCCCAGTGCCTTGAGGCGTTGGCGGTGAACACGGGTTGGAATGCTGCGCGCCGGGCAGACACGCCTTTCGCCACGGTAGAGCAAGTAACAAGGGATGCGAGGAAGTTGCATTGAATTTCCATCTTTGAATGGCTTTTACCAAGTCCCAAGCTCTAAATTGGGTTCATCTGTAAAGAAACCCCGTTCAAAGGATTTTATGAAACCCCTTGTTATCTTTCTTGCGCTGGTGGGTTGGGCTGCCGCAGGCCATGCCCAGCAGTCACAGCCATCCGAAGCCGTGTCCAAGGGCCGGTCGATGGAGGCTTTCAAGTCCCAGTCCCAGCCTGTCGCCAGCCCTAACCGGACCTCCTCGGGCTCGCTGGAGGCCTCGGACAAGCGCATGAAGCACCGGCAGCGGGGTAATGATGACCATGGCCGTGGTCATGGTCATGGTCATGGCCGTGACAGGTCCTCCAGCCTTGACGCCATTGTCTGGACAGATTCAACCGGCAAGACGATTGGGCGGGCACTTCAAAGCAATGCCATCTTGCTGAAATACGACAACGAGCTTGCCACCCTCATCGGGCTGGAGCCCGACCAGACCTGCAACGCCAAAGGGGTGTGCACCCTGCAGAGCGGGGGCGGCCGGTGGTCATCGTTTTTCGCGGTGTACTACACCTCTGCCGACTGCACCGGCACCCCCTACGGGCCTTATCAAGCCGTGGGAACGCCTTATGCGGGAATTCCGGTGATCGACGCGGACGGCACCTTCCTCTATATTTTCAAGGCGACAGACACAATCCGCGTGAACGCCGGCTCGTCCTATTCGAGCAACACCTGTTTTTCAATACGGGGCGGCGATTGGCCCCTGGACGCTGCCCCGGTGAGCGCGGTCGTGCCGGCCTCTGATTTTGGCGTGCAGCCTTACTTCCTCAAGTAGCACGCACCGCCTCCGGCCTGACTGCCGACGTCCGAATTGACGGGCGGTGCCGCAGCCGCTGCGTACCGGTTGAAGGCCCCATGCCCGCCCGCTATGCTTGCAGGCTATGTATTCGCACCACTTCGGCCTGTCGCAAGACCCATTTTCCATCGCGCCCGACCCGCGCTTGCTGTTCATGAGCGAGCGCCACCGGGAGGCGCTGGCGCACCTGCTCTACGGCGTGGCCGGCGCAAATGGCAAGGCCGGCGGCACCGGCGGCGGCTTCGTGCTGCTGACAGGCGACATCGGCACCGGCAAGACCACCATCTGCCGCTGCTTCCTGGAGCAGATTCCGCCGGGCTGCCATGTCGCCTACATCTTCAACCCCAAGCTCACCGTCATCGAGCTGCTGCAGTCGGTCTGCGAGGAATTCCACATCACCGCACCAGCCAGCGCGGCGAACGCGCCCACGCTCAAGGACTACATCGACGCGCTCAACAGCTTTTTGCTGCAGAGCCACGCCGCCGGCCAGACCACCGTGCTCATCATCGACGAGGCGCAGAACCTCAGCACCGAGGTGCTGGAGCAGCTGCGCCTGCTGACCAACCTGGAGACCAACGAGCGCAAGCTGCTGCAGATCGTGCTGATCGGCCAGCCCGAGCTGCAGGGCATGCTGGCCAGCCCGGCGCTGGAGCAGCTGGCCCAGCGGGTGATTGCGCGCTTTCACCTGGACGCGCTGACCGAGGCCGAGAGCGTGCAGTACATCGGGCACCGGCTCGACATGGCCGGCCACAAAGGCCCGCTGCCGTTTGACCGGCAGGCGCTGCGCCGCATCCACCGCCACACGCGCGGCGTGCCGCGCCGCATCAACCTGCTGTGCGGGCGGGCGCTGCTGGGCGCCTGGGCCAACGGCCTGCACCAGGTGAACCGGGCCATGGTGGACAAGGCGGCGACCGAGGTGTTCGGGCTTGAGGCCGGGGCCGGGGTGGCCGCCGGCCCCCGGCGCACCGCCTACGCGCTGGGCGGCGTGGCCTTGCTGGCGGGGGCCGGGCTGGCGGGTTTCATGCTGCTCAACGGTGCGCGCCAGGCTGGGCTGGCGCCATCGGCCACGGCGCCAGCCCAGAGCCAGGCAGGCGCGGCGGCAGTGCCCGCCGCGCCTGCTGCCCGCACTGGCGCTGCCATGACCGGAGCAGCGACGGCAAGCGCGCCTGGCTCCGCCCGTGCGGCAGGCGTGCCTGCTGTGCCAGCCGGGCCGGGCATGCCTGCCTCGGCTGCGCCAGCCGTTCCACCAGCGCCAGGCGCGCCAGCCGGCGCAACTGCGTCTCTTGCTTTCAATGTTCCAGCTGTGCCCGGCGCCTCGGCACCTGCCCTGGCTGCATCGGCTGCCGCACTCACCGAGATCGACACCCTGCTGCCGCAGCTGCCAGCCGACATCAACATCGCCTGGCGCGCGCTGGCGCCGGTCTGGAAACTGGCGCCGGGCGAGGGTGACCCGTGCCAGGCCGCCAGCGCGCAGCAGCTGCAGTGCTACCGCGCCGGCAGCCTGACCATGCCGCTGCTGCGCCAGCTCGGCCGCCCCGGCATCCTGACGCTGCAGCCGGCCAGCGGCCCGCCGGTGCATGCGGTGCTGGTGGGCTTGAGCAACCAAACCGCCACGCTGCAGATCGGCGCCAGCCGATACAGCGTCAGGCTGGTGGCGCTGGGCCGGCTGTGGCGCGGCGATTTCGCCACCTACTGGCGCCCGCCGCCGGGCTACGCCCCCGACGTGCCGGCGGGCAGTTCCGGTCCGGTGATCGAGCGGCTCGCCGGCCAGCTAGCCCAGCTCGACGGCCTGCCCGCGCCCGACGCCGGCGCGCCGCCACCGGTTCTGAATGCCGCCTTGCGGGCGCGGGTGCGGGCCTTCCAGCGCGCTCAGGGGCTGGAGCCTGACGGCCAGCCCGGCCCCATGACCTTCATGCAGCTCGACAGCGCTTTGGGCAGCCCTGAATCCCAAGAGCCGCGCCTGCAACCCAACACCCGATAAGCCGATAACTTCTTATGTCCTACATCCTCGATGCCCTGAAACGGGCTGATGCCGAACGCGAGCGCGGCGCGGTTCCCGGCCTGCATGCGCGCCAGGTGAGCGCGCCGGCGCTCGCGGCCGCGCCCGGCCCGCGCCGCAAGGTCTGGCTCGCCGTGGCGGCGGGCTTGATGCTGATCGGCGGCGTGGCGACTGGCGTGTGGAAATGGCAAGCGCCTGCCGGCGACGACCGCATGGCGGCGGTGGCGCCGGACTCGGCAAGCCCCCCGGTGGCCGGGCCGGCGCCGCCGGTACAGCCGACACCAGTACCGACGCCCACGCCAGAGCCTGCAGCCGTTCCCAGGCCCGCATCGCCGCCAGCAGCGCAGCCGTCTGCAAGGCCGCCGGCAACTGCCAGGCCGCAGGCCGCCCCGGCGGCGCCGCCAGCCGTGGCTCCGCCAGCGCCAGCGCTCAAGCCCGTGCCCGTGCCCGTGCCCGTGCCGAAGCTTGCCCCCCGGCCTGCCCCCGCAGCGTCCGCCGCCGCGATACCGTCGCCGTCGCCGTCGTTGCCCAAGCCTGAAACGGCCGCCAGTGCGTCGGCGCCGCAAGCGGCTCCGGCCGCCATTGCCTTGCTCAGCGACCTGCCCGAAGCGGTTCGCCGCCAGGTGCCGCCGCTCAACATCACCGGCTCGGTCTATTCGAGCAACCCGGCGCAGCGGCTGCTGCTGGTGAACAACCTGGTGCTGACCGAAGGCAGCCAGGTCGCGCCCGGCATGACGCTGGAGCAGATCCGGCGCAAAAGCTCGGTCTTCAGCTTTCAGGGAAACCGTTTCCAGGTGGCGCATTGATGCTGCGTGATGGGCGGCGAGGGCGCAAAGCCTTCAGTTTCCCAGCTGCGCTGGCCAGTGCCCTGTGCTGGGAAAATTATCAAGCGTTTTAGGGCTCTGGCGCAGGTTGTACGTGCGCTGACAGCTACTGAAAAAATAGCAATAGGGCAAGGCTGGGGCGCTGCCCTGCATGGCTCCGGTCGCGGCCCGCCGGCTGCTTTATGCGAACGCATTGCACCGGGTGGCGTGGCCGCTTGATGCACTCCATTGCACTGAGCTGCACGGTATCCCGTGAGCGGCGCTGAGTGTGTCAAACCATCAGGATTGGCGGCGGACACACGCTGGAGCGGAGTGCGAAATTCTGAAATCCGTCATCGGGCATTCGATGGTCAGTTGGCTGAGTGCCCCGGGGCGTGCTTGGGCGCTCGCGCGGCATCGACGCAAAGCGCTTGCCCAGCGGCTCCACCCCGATGCTGGCTGCGTTCAATCAAGGCCGGCGCGATTCGAACAGCACTTCGGGATATTGTTTGGCTGGCCCCGCAAGAAGCCTGGCGGGGCGCTCCAGCAGGTGCCGGTCGAAGAATGCCAGCGAGTAGGCATTGACGATGTCGTGCGCCCGGCGTTCATTGATGGGTCCCGAGAGGCCCAACAGGGGCGCCAGCGGCGTCCAGCTCGCGATGTCGGTGAAGTTGCCGTGGAACATCCCGGGCATGCGCACCAGGTAGCCCGCGCCCGAAAGGCTTTGGTACGCCGCGCGCATGGTCGCCTGATGGGCTTCGATCTCCGCTTCCGGCCATCCGCCGGCGCGTTCACGCTCAAGCCGCATGCTGGCTTCATCCCGCGTGATCCACATGCCGGGTTGCCGCAGTCCGGCCTTGACCACTTCAGCGGGCATCGGCGCGTCCATCACCAGGCAGGCCCGCACCCGTGGATCAATCCGGCAGGTTTCGCCTACGACAATGCCGCCCAGCGAGACCCCAAGGGCGCCGATACGCTGCAGATTCAGTTTTCCCGTCAGGAGGCCGCTCGGATCGGCCTGGTTCAGTGCGGCAAGCTGATCCAGTGCAAAGCCTGCATCTTTGGCAAGGTAAGAAATGATGCTGCTGTCATCGAGCGTCCTGCCGCCAGGGAGCCGCAGGCCCTTGCGCGGCGAAGCCGTCCCGCCCGCCAGATAGCTCGGTCCCACCGTGGCGCTGAACTGCGCCGGCGTCAGGCCGGCGACCTGATGGCCATCCGGGAACACAACAGCGGCAGCGGCGCCCGGCTGGTCGATGGCGACGACGATGTAGCCATGCGAAACCAGATGCTCGACCTGGAAAGTGTTCATCTGTCGAAAGCCTGTAGCGCCTTCCAGGAACAGCAGTACCGGGTAACTGGCTTGATCGAACGCAGCAGGTGCCGATGGGATGGCGTTGGTGGTGACGTACTTGATATGCCCGAACACAAACGCGGGCTTGCCGTGGAGGCGGGCAAAGGCCGCCATGATGGCCTCGGCCTGCGGCATGTAGGCAGCGCGCGGGGCTGGCCGGCCAGCCTTCGCCGGATACCAGATCTGTGCCATCAGCTGCCGTCGCGCTTTCGGATCGGCGGTAAAAACCTCCGAACGGGATGCATCGACCCAGTGGTAGGTCAAGGTGCCGATGGCGTAGGGCCCGGCCGGGGGCGCAAAGCTGAACACGGGGGCGATCATCGGCAGCGCGACGGCGAAAGCCAGCCCCAACGCGCCCAGCCCGAGGCCCACGCCAGCGAGCTTCTGATGGGGTCGCGGCCCTGCGCCGGGCCCGCCCGCCCCTGCGACGTTGCGCAGCCACCCGGCCAGAAACCACAGCGCCGTGAGAGCGTAAGCCGGGGCCATTTGCCAGCGCGGACCTTCCGCCAGCACCTGCGCGGCGGCAATCGCCAAGGCAAGGGCTGGCGCATGACGGCTCCCAGGCCAGGCGCGCATCGGCGCAACATGCAGCGTGCAAAAAGCCAGCAGAACGGCCAGCAGCAACAGGATTTCCAGGGTTCTCATCGCTTGCTCGATCAGGCGTGCTTATGTCGCCAGGCCAGCGCACAGGCCTTGTAAGGCAGCGGCCGCCCCTACACTCGCAAGGCGCGGTGTCATCGCGAGAACTCGTAGGCCAGCGACGTGACGGTGCCGTGGAAGTAGGGCTTGCGACCGTCGGGCCGCAGCCATGCCGCCTCGCCGGTGTTGGGCACGATCATCCCGCCGCGCGCCTGGTAGTGGGACCAGCGCCCTTCCCAGGGGAGCATGGTCATTTCCTTGCCCGCCATGGCGCCCCGCGCTTCGGCATGCACTGAATCGATCAGGCCGGCGTCATTGAACCTGAAAAGCAGGGTCAGCGTGAGCGGGCCATCCACGAAGGTAGCATTGGCCGAGCGGTCGTCAACCGCTTCCCATCGCACGCCCTGGCTGGGCAGCAGCGTGGTCGGATACCACGCGGCTTCGGCGAAAAACCGCATGAACTCGCCACGGGCAATCTCCCCGCCGCCCTGGAGGTCGGCCACTGTGAACAATCCCAGGACAGCGGCGTGCAGCAGGCCCTCGCCAGCGATGTAGCCGTCGTGCACGCGTACCGCCAAGCCCGGCAGCATCGCTACCCGGGCGTCCCAAAGGAAGCCCGGGCGGCGGGTGACGACCCGTTGCCGCGATGTGAACGGCTTCCACTGCTCGCCGGCGGCGGACAGGTTGAAGGTGCCGGTGAGTTCGAGCGTGGCGGCGGCAATGATGGGCTGGCCTTCTTTCAGCACTGTGCGGAAGTAGCGTTGCACCGGCGCGGGCAAACCCTCAAGCTGGCGCGATTCATAGCGCGCCGAGGACGACGACCCAGCCTTCCCGTCGATCCGGGCTGCTTCTAGCCTGCCGGTCAGCGCTCGCGTGGCGTCTGTCCACTGTTTGGCGCCATAAAGAGACAGGCCTGCGGCAGCGGCCGCCAGCAGGCATAAAAACACTACAAGCCACAGCAGCCATGTCATTCGGGTTCCTTCTTTTCGGGTCAGGCATATGACTTTTAGCATTTTTCAGGGCCTGGCCTGTTTGATTGCGAAAGCATGCATTCCCAGGTCGCCGGCGTCGGCGGGTCGACCATGGAGCGCGCCAAGCTGGAAGAAGCCGCATCAGGGCTGGCAGCCATCAGTGACGCTTGATGGTTTGGATGATTCATTCGCTGTGTATCGCTTCAATCGAATGATTGGCAGGGGAACCGCTTAACCCAGCGGCAGGTAAAGCGTTATGGGCGAATCCATGCAGGCGGTAAAACCGTAGTGCTGGCAGAACGCCTTGGCTTTTTCATTTTTTGCATCCACCAGCAAGGCAAAAGCGCCCACCTGCTGGCGCGCCTGCAGGCAGCGGCCCACGGCGAAACCCATCAGCAGCTGGCCCAAGCCCCGGCCCTGGCTTTCGGCGCGGCATGCCAGGCGACCCATGCGAAAGCAGGGCACCGGGTAGCGCGGCAGTTTTTCCGGTCTTGTTCGCTGAGCTGCAAGGTATCTATCTGGGCGGCACTGAGGGTGTAAAAACCCAGAATCAGCCTGGGCTGCGCATCATCGACCAGCACATAAACCCTGCTGACGCCTTTGGCGCTTTGCTGGGCCGCAAACCGATGCAGGTAATCGTCCAACT
>JAQGNK010000358.1 GCA_028291905.1 Polaromonas sp. | reverse complement strand
GAAGCCGATACCGTGACCAGCCACCTGCAGCGCCTGGCCGGCGCGCTCGACTGGGCCGCCGCCGCGCAAATAGCCCAGCCGTGGGTGCAGGCGGTGCGCAAGAACCCGCCGCCGTTCTGGGCGATGGAGTCGCTGCTTCGCGAGTACCCCATCTCCAGCGCCGAGGGCCTCGCGCTGATGCGGCTGGCCGAGGCGCTGCTGCGGGTGCCCGACGCCGAAACCGCGATTGCCCTGACCGCCGACCAGCTCGGCCGGGCCGACTTCGACGGCGCCGGCGACGGCGTGATGGCCCGGCTGTCCAGTTCGGCGATTGGCCTGTCCAAGCGCTTTCTTCCCGAATCAGGCCAGCCTGGCGAACCTGGCCTGATGGGCAAGCTCGGCGCCCGCACCGTCGTGGCCGCCACGCTGCGGGCGGTGCAGCTGCTGGGCCGGCAGTTCGTGCTGGGCCAGACGATTGCCGAAGGCATGAAGGAGGCCGACGCGGCGCGCCGCAAGGTCAGGAACCTGCGCTTTAGCTACGACATGCTGGGCGAGGGCGCCCGCACCGAACGCGATGCCCAGCGCTACCTGGCCAGCTATGTCAATGCTATTAATTCAATAGCTGTTAACGCAAGCGCTGATTGCGCCTGCGAGCAAAATGACGGAATTTCCATCAAGCTCAGCGCGCTGCATCCGCGCTACGAAGACGCCCAGCGCGAACGCGTCATGGCCGAGCTGGTGCCGCGTGTCTGGGGCTTGTGCGAGCAGGCGGCGCGGTCCAACATCAACCTGACCATCGACGCCGAGGAAGTGGACCGGCTGGAACTGTCGCTCGACGTGTTCGAGGCGCTGGCCGCCAAGGTAGCCGCGCAGTTTCCAGGCTGGCGGGGCTTCGGCCTGGCGATGCAGGCCTACCAGACGCGTTCGCTTGATTTGATCGAGCATGTCATCGGCATCGGCCGCAAGTACGGGCTGCGGCTGATGTGCCGGCTGGTCAAGGGCGCCTACTGGGATTCGGAGATCAAGCGGGCTCAGGAAATGGGGCTGCCGCACTACCCGGTGTTCACCCACAAGCACCACACCGACGTATCCTACCTGGCCTGCGCCCAGGCGCTGCTGGCCGCGCCCGATGCGGTCTATCCGCAGTTCGCCGGCCACAACGCCGGCACGATTGCCGCGATCATCCAGATGGCTTCGCACGGCGGCGTGCGCCGCGCCTGGCCGCCCCAAGCAAGCACAGCCCCCTCGGGGGGCAGCGAAGTACACGCAGTGACGAGCGTGGGGGCGACGATTCCGTTTGAATTGCAACGCCTGCACGGCATGGGCGAAGGCATCTTCCGCGAGGTGCTGAAGAACCCGCAGATCAGCTGCCGCGTCTATGCCCCGGTCGGCGCGCACCGCGACCTGCTGGCCTACCTGGTGCGCCGGCTGCTGGAGAACGGCGCCAATTCGTCCTTCGTGCACCAGCTGGCCGACGAGTCGGTCGGCATGGACCAGCTGCTGACCTCGCCGCTCTACCTGGAGGCCGAATCGTCGCTGCCGCTGCCGCCCGATCTCTACGGCGCCGGTCGCGCCAACAGCCTGGGGCTGGACCTGACGGTGGAAAGCATGCGCGCGCCGCTGCTGGCCGCCTACCAGACGGTGCAGATGCCGAAAATAGCCGAATTCGATGCCAAATCGGCTTCCGGCGCAGTATCTGCCTGCGCAGGCAGCTATCAAAAGTGGAGCAAGGTGCCGGTCGCCGAGCGCGCCGCCGTCCTGCGCCGGGCCGCCGATGCGCTGCAGCAGCAGATGCCAAAATTCTGCGCGCTGCTGGTGAAGGAAGCCTTCAAGACCTGGGGCGATGCGGTGTCCGAGGTGCGCGAGGCGGTGGACTTCCTGCGCTACTACGCCAATGAAGCCGAGCGCATCATGCAGCCGGTGGCGCTGCCCGGCCCGACCGGCGAGACCAACGAGCTGCGCCTGACCGCGCGCGGCGTCTGGGTCTGCATCAGCCCGTGGAATTTCCCGCTGGCGATCTTCACCGGCCAGGTGGCGGCCGCGCTGGCGACCGGGAACGGCGTCATCGCCAAACCGGCCGAGCAGACGCCGGGCGTGGCCTGGGAGGCTGTCAAATTGCTGCACCAAGCCGGCGTGCCCGAAGGCGCGCTGCAACTGCTGCACGGCCCCGGCGAAATGGTCGGCGCGGCGCTGGTGGCGGCGCCCGGCGTGGCGGGCGTGGTGTTCACCGGCTCGACGCAAGTGGCCCGGCTCATCAACCGCGCCCTGGCGGCGAAGGACGGCCCGATCACGCCGCTGATCGCCGAGACCGGCGGCATCAACGCGATGCTGGTGGACAGCACCGCGCTGCCCGAGCAGGTGGTTGATGCGGTGGTGCAGAGCGCGTTCCGCTCGGCCGGCCAGCGCTGCTCGGCGCTGCGGCTGCTGTGCCTGCACGAGGGCATTGCCGACGGCGTGATCGAGATGATCCGGGGCGCAGCCGAGGAACTGGTGCTGGGCGACCCGGCCGACCTGGCGACCGATGTCGGGCCGGTGATCGATAGCGAAGCCTGCGACGGCATCCAGCGGCACCTGCAACGGCTCAATTCATCATCAAAAGTGCTGCTTGCGCAGGAATCGCCTGCGCAGGCAGCTACTAAAAACATAGCGAACAGCATTGCCCCGGCTGCTTTTGAAGTTGGGTCGCTGGCCGAGGTGAAGGACGAGATTTTCGGTCCGGTGCTGCAGATCATCCGCTGGGGCAGCGGCGAGCTGAAGACGCCGCAGGCGGTCATCGCCCAGATCAACGCGCTGGGCTACGGCCTGACGCTGGGCCTTCAGACCCGCATCGACTCGCGCGCGCAAGCGCTGGCCGACGCCGCGCATGTCGGCAACATCTACGTCAACCGCAACATGATCGGCGCGGTGGTCGGCGTGCAGCCCTTCGGCGGCGAAGGCCTGTCGGGCACCGGCCCGAAAGCCGGAGGGCCGCATTACCTGTACCGCTTTTGCGCCGAGCAGACGGTGACGGTCAACCCGACGGCGGCGGGCGGGAACGCGGCGCTGCTGGCGAGGTGAGGGTGTCTATATACGGCAAGTTCTATTTACGTTGAATCTGCCGTGCATGTCCGGGGCTTGAGCTTTTTTGAACACTGCGCAGCAAGCGCGCCGGAGCGAAACGCATGAAAAAGCCAGCCGGGCAGGGCGCCCGGCTGGCTTGTCAATTCCTCAAGCGCTCAATCCTCAATACGTCAGGCCGAAACCGAACTTGTACAGCGTGTCCTTCTCCGGATAGCCCGGAACGTCAGGCTGGTTGTCGACAATCGCCTTCGAATTGTTGGCCAGGGCAAACGGCAGCTTGCCCTGCGGCTTGAAGGCGGCGCCGGTTGCCAAAACCTTGCCGCTCAGCACATC
>JAQGNK010000348.1 GCA_028291905.1 Polaromonas sp. | reverse complement strand
ACCAGCGCCGCTGGCGTGACCATCAAGCCCACCAGCAGCAAGGCGGGCGCGACCACTTCGCCAAGAAGAACCCCATAGGCAAAGAAAGCGGGCAAGCCGCTGGCCGTGACCATCCCCTGGATGCCTTCGATGCCGTTTTGCAGCTTGGCAACGCCGTGCAACAGCGTAGCAATCGCGAGGTACGTGCGCAAGAGAAGAAGGCCTGCGCGGTGGTGCTGAAGCTTGGCGGTGAGGGTGTGAAGTAAATTCATGAGATGGACGGAAAAAGTTGAGAGAATTGTTTTTTGCAGCTGGCGACTAGCTGCCCTGGCTGCAGGCATGCGCATTGTGGCCCTATGGCGCCAGTGGAAACGGCCACCTGACGGGTCTGAAGCACAGCGTTGCCCAGGCTACCAAGGGCTCCGAAGGTGTTTCCTCGTCAGTCCATGCTGGCGCCCGAATCCTTCACCACCTTGCTCCACTTGGCCGCTTCCTTCTGGATGAAGGTGGCAAACTGCTGCGGCGTTTCGCTGTACACCTCGGCGCCTTGCTCATTGATCTGCTTGCTCACTTCGGGCTTGGCCAGCACCTTGACAATGGCAGTGTTCAGGCGGGCAATCACGGCGGGCGGGGTGGCGGCGGGCGCAAACATGCCAAACCAGGAGGTCGCCTCGTAGCCGGGCACGCCGGCCTCGGCGATGGTAGGTACGTCAGGCAGTTCGGGCGAGCGCTTGGGCGTGGTCACGGCAATGGCGCGCAGCTTGCCCGAGCGCACATGCTGGATGGCCGAAGGCATGTTGTCAAACATGATGGCGACCTGGTTGCCCAGCAGGTCGGTCATGGCCGGGGCGCTGCCCTTGTAGGGGACGTGCTGCATGTCGACTTTCGCCATCGACTTGAAAAGCTCGCCCGACAGGTGGATAGAGCTGCCATTGCCCGACGAGCCGAAGTTGAGCTTACCTGGATTGGCCTTGGCGTAGGCGATCAACTCCTTGACGGTCTTGAAAGGCTGCGCCGGGTTGGCGACCAGCAAGTTGGGCACATTGGCCACGCGCGTCAGCGGCGAGAAATCCTTGACCGGGTCAAAAGGCATTTTCTTGTACAAGCTGGCATTGATCGCATGGGTGCCGACCGTACCCATGAAAAGGGTATAGCCGTCAGCCGTCGCCCGGGCCGCTGCCTGGCCGCCAATGTTGCCGCCGGCGCCGGCGCGGTTGTCCACAATGACGGTCTGGCCCAACTCGGCCGTCAACGCTTGGCCGACGATGCGCGCCAGGATGTCGGTCGTGCCGCCGGCCGCGAAGGGCACGATGATGGTGATGGTCTTGCTGGGGTAAGCCGCCTGCGCGCCAGCAGGCACGGCGGCGAGCAGGCCAGAGCCCAGGGCCACAACCGTGGTCAGGGTGCGCAGCGCAAAGCGACGAGTGGGCAGTTTTTGCTTGGGTTGCTGAAATGGCTTCATAGTAGTTCTCTCAATTTCTTTTAAGGGAGTTAGCAGTTTGGTCTCGGGCGTGCGGCGCGTCAGTCAGCGGCAATGGCCGAGGGGTGCTGGGTCAGGGGGGTGACAGAAATCTTCATGTAGGGAAACAAGGGCAGGCCGCCAAGCAACGTGTGCAACTCGTCGTTGCTCGCCACGTCAAAGATGCTGACATTGGCGTACTGGCCGACCACGCGCCAGATGTGGGGCCACTTGCCCTCGCGTTGCAGTTTCTGAGAAAACGCCTTTTCCTCGCGCTTGAGCTGCTCAGCGGTTTCAGGCGCCACGCTGTCGGGAATCTGTACGAGCATTTCAACCATGAATAACATATTGGGTTTCCTTTGCGATAAAAAACTTGGTCAAACAAAGCAGGGCACGGACCGCATCCGGCCCGCGCCCTCCAAAAACAAGGATCAATGCATCAAACGTGTGGCCAGATCAGGATGACTGCGATATAGATCACGCCCACCAGGAACATCGAGACCACGGTGTAGCCCATGATGTCTTTGAGCTTGAGCCTGGACAACGCCAACGCGGGCAAGATCCAGAACGGCTGCACCAAGTCGTTCCAGGCGTTGCCCAGCATGACGGACATAGAGGTCTGGGCCATCGAGGCGCCCATGGCATGGGCTGCATCGATCATGAAGGGGCCCTGAATCACCCAATGGCCGCCACCGGAGGGCGCAAAAAAATTGATGAAAAAGGAACTGATCAGGCCCCAGAACGGAAGCGTGTTGGGCGTGGAGATGTCAATGAAAACCTGCGAGATCGACTGCACCAGGCCCGAGGCCGCCATGATGGCCATGATTCCGGCGTAGAACGGAAACTGAAGAATGATGCCGCCTATGGTCTTGATGCCTTCGTTGAGCTTTTCCACATAGTTCATCGGCGTGCCCAGCAGCAAAATGCCGAGGAACAGGATGAAGAAGTTGATCATGTTCAGGTCCAGCGAGCCGCCCTTCACAAAGTGCTGGCCCACATAGAACATGCCCAGGGCGCCGATCAGGTAGCTCAACGTACGGCTGTGGTTGAGCTTGTGGGCAATGGTGTCTTCGTCGCCGAGCACGTCGGCCGCGCTGCCGGTCTTGGCGTTTTCCTGGTCCAGTTTGGGGTCGATTTCGGTGACGGTCTCGCCAGCCTTGGGGTGCATGGCGGCGTTGAGCAGCGGCAGCGTGATGAGCACCACCAGGCTTGTGATCAGGATGGGCCAGGAGAAGATCGTTTCACTCAGCGGGATCAGGCCCATCTTCGATTCAAACGCATGGCCCTTGGTCGAGATCAGCACAGGAATGGTGGCCGACAAACCCAGGCCATACATCGTGAAGCCGCTATAGGCAGACGCAATGATCAGCGGGTAATGCACGCCCTTGACGCGGTGCGCCAGCTTCTTGGCGACGATGCCGCCGATGACGAGGCCAAAGCCCCAGTTCAGGTAGCTGCCAACGCAACCCACCAGCGTGGCCACGATGATGGCCGTGCGCGGACGGTGAACACGGTCGACGATGCGGTTGAGCAAACGGTCAACCACAGGCGCCGTGGCCAGGACGTAGCCCATGGCCAGGATTACGGCCATTTGCGTGGTGAAAGCCAGCAGGCTCCAAAAGCCCTTGCCCCAGTCCACACTGGTGTCCACCGGCGCTCTGCCCTCGATCACGATGGCCAGCACCATGGTGAGCAGCGTGAGCAAGATGGCAAAGACAAAGGGATCGGGCAGGTAGCGCCGCATCAGCTCGGTAAAAAAGGCGGTTATTTTTGACATGAAAGCTATCTTTCGCTGTTGTGATTCAAAAAGGCTGCGAAAAAGCCCCCGCGTCAAACACCTGCCACACCAACGGTCATGCCGCCGCAGACGTACAGCACCTGACCGGTGACAAAGCCGCTGCGGGCGTCGAGCAGGTAGGCGACGGCGTGCGCCACATCGTCGGGCGTGCCTATGCGCTTGACGGGCACAGCCTCGACGATGGCCAGGGTACGCGCTGCGCCCGGTGGGTTTGCACGGTCGAACAGCTCGGTGCGAATAGGGCCAGGGCCGATCGCGTTGCTGGTGATGCCGTGCTCACCGAGCTCCAGCGCCCATACGCGCGTCATGCCGATCAGGCCGGCTTTGGTGGCGGCGTAGGCAGTACGCAACTCTTTGCCCAGCGCAGCGCGCGAGGACATGTTGACGATGCGGCCAAAGCCCGCCGCCTTCATTCCCGGCAGCAAGGCCTGCATGCACTGGAAGGCGCAGCGCAGGTTCAGCGAAACCGCCAGGTCGAACTCGGCCAGTGTCTGCGTTTCGGCGCTGGCCGGACAAACGATGCCCACGTTGTTGACCAGCCGGGTAATGGGGCCACCGGCCAGCGCTTCGTTTAGCGCCCGAGCAGTGTCGACCGGGTCAGACAGGTCGGCGCGAATACCGTTGCCGGCGCGGTCGATGACGACAGGTTCATAGCCCTCGGCACGGCAACGCTCGGCCGTGGCCGCGCCAATGCCAGCTGCACCGCCGGTGATCAAAACGCGCTCGCGCACAAGCGCTGGCGTGGAGGTTTGTTGATGGCTCATGGAAAATCTTTCAAAACGCGTTCAGAGGTAGCACTGACCATCCACATAGGCCTTGCGCCAGCGCGTGAGGATTACCCTCTCGAACAGGCCGGCCGTATGGAAGGGGTCGGACTCGATGAAGCGCAAGGCTTCCTCGCGGGTATCTAAGGCGACGACATACAGGCCGCCGCCAAGGTCCAGACCCTCGTCGTCCAGCTTGGCACCGCAGGCCAGCAACAAAGCCTTGTGGCTTGCCAGAAAGTCCAGGTGCGCCCCGCGTTGAGCGCTGCGCACGTGCTGGTGGTCAGGTTTGTCAAAGGTCTCAATGATGTAAGGCATGCTTGTCTCCTCAGCGCCGCAGCCTTGCTGCGAACCAAAAAAGCCGGCGGACCGGCAGGAAAATGATTGGGGCGATGTGATCAGACGGTGGCCACCGGCGTCACCGGCGACGCGATGGCCCCCGGCAGGTTTAGCGGCGGCGCCGTCAGCAAGAAGCGGTAACGCCCTCGGGCACGCAACCATTCGGCCAGCGGGGTCAGGTGCCAGAGTTCGCCCAGATGCACGCCCAGCTTGAACAAACAGTGCTCATGCAAAGGCAGCGCCGCGCAGCAGGCCGGGCCAGGTCGCGCGGGGTAGGCTTCCACAGCGTAGTTGTCGGCCGCGATGGCGGCCACTTGGCTGTCGGTGATCCATTGCAAAAGCCGGCTGTCGCGCCCATCGAGCACTGCGCAGCTGTTGGCAAGGGTGTGCGGCTCTGGCTGCTTGTGCATGGCCAGCACCACGTCGGCAAAGCCGGTGTGCAGGCAAACGATGTCACCCGCCTCGACCTGCACACCATCGGCATCCATTACGCGCATCAGCGTGTCGTAGCCGACCAGTGTGCGTTCGTCGCCCAGGTGCGCGCGCAGGTCCACCATCACGCCACGGCCCTGCACGCCCGTGCGCGCCATGCCCTCGATGCCCAGCGCGCGGGCGGCCGACGTGCTGCGTGCGGCACCGGGCTGCGCAGGAATACCGGCGTCCTTCACGTCGCTGGGGCCAACGATGTCGCGGCCTGCCGCATAGCCGTTGTAGTACAGCGGCTCGGGCAGGCCATCGCCGTTGGCGTCGAACATGGAGCCCGCATGCGCAAGCCCGTCCCATTGCGTGGAATACTGCAGGTGCAGGATGGCAAGGTCGTCCGACAGCACGTCGGTGCGCCCGGGCTCCAGGTCGCCCAGCAGGCAGTTGAAGTTCACCAGCCCCTTGCGCAGCAGTGGCCGCAGCACGGGCGGATGGCGGTTGGGGTTGAGCGCGCTGCCACCGGGGTAGTCGAGCGGCAGGCTCAGGGCGAAGCTCAGCCCATCGCTTACTTCAGCGACGCCCTGGCGCACCTTCTCAGGCGTGAGCAGGTTCAGCCGGCCCAGCTGGTCGTCGGGGCCGAAATCACCCCAATTGGAGCCTTCGGGCCGATGCTGCCAGCGGCGTTGAATCGAATCCTTCATGTCTTGTCTCCGGGTCTAGGCCCATTGGCAGCGGGGCTTACGCGCCCGCGCCCAGGAAGGCCGCCAGGGCCTCCTCAAACTGTACGGGCGCTTCCAGGTTGGACAGGTGCGATGCGGGTACTTCAGCAACCCGCGAATTCGCAATAGCCTGGTGCATGGCGTTCGCATCGGCCACGGTCGTGACAGGGTCGCTAACGCCTGCGATCAGCAAAGTTGGCACCTTAATGGTGCCAATGGTTGCACGCAGATCGGCCTGCGCCAACGCTTCGCAGCAGGCGGCGTAGCCTTCCGGGGAAATGCCGGCGATCCAGCCCTGCGCCTTGCTGATCAAGGCCGGTTGCGCCACGACAAACGCTTCGGTGAACCAGCGGCTGGGCGATGACGCGGCCAGCTCGGCCATGCAGGCCGCACCCTTCTCGCGCACCAGAGCGGCACGCGCTAGCCAGCCTTCGGCGGTGCCGATTCTGGCCGCGCTGTTGCACACCGCCAAGCGATCAAACCGGTCGCCCGCACGAGTACCCAGCCACAGACCGGTGAGGCCGCCCATGGAGATACCGCAAAAATTGGCTCGCGCAATATCGAGCGCATCGAGCAGCGCCACCACATCGCCACCCAGCTGCTCGACGCTGTAAGGGCCAGGCGTCACCACGCTGCCGCCATGGCCGCGCGTGTCGTAGCGCAGCACGCGGTAGTCGTTGGCGAAACGCGCAGCCTGCGCGTCCCACATCTCCAGCGTGGTGCCCAGGGAGTTGGAAAACACCAGCACGGGCGCATCGGCCGGGCCGTCTAGGCTGATGCGGAACTGCCCGCTCGCCGTCTTGATAGTTTGTGTCTGCAAGGCAATTCCTTTCAACTAAATGACAATAGCGCTTTGACCGCCCTGAAGGGTCAGACACGTTCCAGGATCACGGCAATACCTTGCCCCACGCCGATGCACATGGTGCACAGCGCATAGCGCCCGCCGGTCTGGTGCAGCCGGTTGACCGCCGTGGTCGCCAGGCGCGCGCCGCTGGCGCCCAGCGGATGACCCAGCGCAATCGCGCCGCCCCAGGCATTGACGCGCTCGTCGTCGTCGCTCAGGCCAAGTGCGCGCAGCACGGCCAGCCCTTGCGCGGCAAATGCTTCATTGAGCTCGATCACGTCCATCTGGCCAAGGGTCAAGCCGGTCAGGGCCAGCACTTTTTGCGTGGCGGGCGTCGGGCCAAAGCCCATGATGCGCGGCGCCACGCCAGCCGTGGCCATGCCCACGACGCGGGCGCGCGGCGTGAGGCCGTTTTTGGCGGCGCTGGCTTCATCGGCCAATAGCAGCGCACAGGCGCCGTCATTCACGCCGCTGGCGTTGCCGGCCGTGACCGTGCCGTCGGGCCGGACCACGCCCTTGAGCTTGGCCAGCGCTTCCAGGCTGGTGGCGCGCGGGTGCTCGTCTGTGTCCACCAGGACGGCGTCACCCTTTTTCTGCGGGATGCTCACCTGGATGATCTCGCGCGCCAAGTGACCGGCTTGCTGCGCGGCCACGGCGCGCAGCTGGCTGTTCATGGCCATGCGGTCTTGCGCTTCGCGCTCGATACCGAAATCGGTCGCCACGTTCTCGGCCGTCTCGGGCATAGAATCGACGCCGTACTGAGCCTTCATCAGCTTGTTGACAAAGCGCCAGCCAATCGTTGTGTCATACACCGCGTTATTGCGGCTGAAAGCGGTCTCGGCCTTGGGGCTAACGAACGGTGCGCGGCTCATGCTCTCGACGCCTCCTGCGATCATGAGGCCCGCTTCGCCCGACTTGATGGCGCGCGCGGCCGTGCCCAGCGCATCAAGGCTTGAGCCGCACAGGCGGTTGATGGTCGAGCCGGGCACTTCAATCGGCAGGCCGGCCAGCAGGCTAGACATGCGGGCGACGTTGCGGTTGTCTTCGCCAGCTTGGTTGGCGCAGCCGTAAATCACGTCGGTGACAGCTTGCCAGTCGACGCCGGGGTTGCGCGTCATCAGTGCCCTGATGGGAATGGCGCCAAGGTCGTCAGCGCGAATGCTGCTCAGTGCGCCGCCATAACGGCCGAACGGGGTGCGGATGGTGTCGCAGATAAAGGCTTGGGTGATCGTCATTTGCTTGTCTCTTTAAAAAAGGGGCACACGGTAAGGTCAAGACCGCGTACAGAAGGTTTTTCAGTTCAGGCGGCAATGGGCAAGCCAACTAGCTGCTCGAGTTCGGCATGGGTCAGCCCCTCTACCATGTCGATGAGCTTGAGGCCGTCTGGAGTGCATGCCAAGGTTGCCAGTTCGGTGTAGATGCGCTTGACGCAGGCCATGCCGGTCAGTGGATAGGTGCACTGCGACACCACCTTGCTCTGTCCTTTTTTGGTCAGCAAATCCATCATCACCCAGGTCTGCTTGGCGCCGATAGCCAGGTCCATTGCTCCGCCCACCGCCGGGATGGAGCCGGGCTCGCCCGTGCTCCAGTTGGCCAGGTCGCCGGTGGCAGACACCTGGAAGGCGCCCAGCACGCAGATGTCGAGGTGGCCGCCGCGCATCATCGCAAAGCTGTCGGCATGGTGGAAATAGGCGCCGCCCGCCAGCAGGCTGACCGGCTGCTTGCCGGCGTTGATGAGATCGTAGTCTTCGGCTCCTGCAGCGGGCACCGGCCCCATGCCGAGAATGCCGTTCTCACTGTGCAGGATCACCTCGCGCCCGGCGGGAATGAAGTTGGCCACCTGGGTCGGCATGCCGATGCCCAGGTTGACATAGGCGCCGCCCGGAATGTCCTCGGCCACCCGCCGTGCGAGTTCCTGTTTGCTTCTTTTTTGATAGCTGCTCACGCTGATTCCTTATGCGCCGGAAGGCGATTTGGCGCTTATTTTGATGCCGCCGGCCTGGGTGGCGATGCGCGCGACCTGCACTATGCGGCTGACGTGGATGCCTGGCGTCACCACGCTCTCGGGGTCGAGCGTGCCGAGTTCCACGATCTCATGCACCGTCGCCACGGTGCACCTGGCCGCCGTCGCCATGACCGGGCCGATATTGCGCGCGGCCTTTCGGTAGGTCAGGTTGCCCCAGCGGTCGCCGCGCTCGGCCTTGACCAGCGCCACGTCGCCGTGGATCGGGTATTCGAGGACATAGTGGCGGCCGTTGATCTCGCGGGTCTCCTTGCCTGCCGCCAGCTCGGTGCCGTAGCCTGTCGGGCAGAAAAAAGCGCCGATCCCGGCCCCGGCCGCCCGCAGCCGCTCGGCCAGGTTGCCCTGTGGCACCAGTTCGAGCTCCAGCTGGCCGCTGCGGTAGAGCCCGTCGAACACATGGCTGTCGGCCTGGCGGGGAAAGCTGCAGATGATCTTGCGCACGCGCCCGGCCTTGAGCAGCGCGGCCAGCCCGGTGTCGCCATTGCCGGCGTTGTTGTTGACCACCGTCAGGTCTTTGGCGCCCTGGGCGATCAGCCCGTCAATCAGCTCGGCCGGGATGCCGGCGGTGCCGAAGCCGCCGATCAGCACGGTCGAGCCGTCCCTGACATCGGCCAGCGCATCGGCCACCGACAGGGCTATC
>JAQGNK010000344.1 GCA_028291905.1 Polaromonas sp. | reverse complement strand
TTTGAACGGTACGCCAGTTGGCGCTGCGCTTCAAGCGCCACAGCCTCGCGATCAGCGCGCAGCCGCCAGTCACTCGATGGCGCTGAAGGACAAGTCTGGCCCGCAGCATCGACGTTCCAGTCGCTGGCCTTTTGAGCGGTTGGCGGCCGGCCGGCTTCACTGGGCGCCAGGGCAGTGCCGGAGCACAGCCGAATTCTTTGCAACCCCCTATTGCGGCTCAAGCCCCGCAGCCTTGACCAGTTCGGCATGCAGTGCGATCTCCTGGGCGATGGTTTGCTGAAATTGCTCGGGCGTGGTGGGCGCCACTTCCATGCCGATCTCGTAGAGGTGCTTTTTCACGTCCTCGCTTTGCAAAATAGCGTGCACCTGGCGGTTGAGCTGGTCCACGCGGGGGCGCGGCGTGCCCGCCGGCGCCAGCAGGCCGATCCAGGTCTGCATGACCATGTTCGGGATGCCCGCTTCGCGCATCGTGGGCACGTCGGCGACGAGCGCCGAGCGCTTGTCGCTCATCAAGGCCAGCGCAGCGAGCTTGCCGGTCTTGAGGTACGGCAGCGCTTCGGGCAAGGGAGCGAACAGCAGGTCCACGCTGCCGCCCAGCAGGTCTGTGATGGCCAGCGCACCGCCCTTGTAAGGCACATGGGTCATCTTCACCTGCGCCCGCGTCTCGAACATCAGCGCGGCCAGGTGCTGCGGGCTGCCGTCGCCCGAGCTGGCGTAGTTCAGCCCGCCGGGCCTGGCCTTGGCTGCGGCTAAAAGCGCTGCTGCGCTGGAGAACTTCAGCTTGTCCTTGACCACCAGCACCATGGACTGGTTGGCCAGCTTGGTGATGGGGGCGAAGTCGGCCTGCGGGTCGTAGGGGAGCTCTTTGAAGATGCTCTTGTTGGTGGTCAGGAACGAGGCGGGTGACGCCATCAGCGTGTAGCCGTCCGGCGCCGCCTTGGCCACCACCGGCAGGCCGATGCGCCCGGAAGCGCCGGCCCGGTTGTCCACCACGAAGGGCTGGCCGGTGACAGCGGCCAGCTTCTGGCCGACCAGGCGCGCAATGATGTCCACCCCGCCGCCGGCGGGCAGCGCCACAATGAGTTTGACAGGATGGTCGGGATAGGGGCCCTGGGCGCTGGCGGGCATGCTTGCAGCCAGCAGGCCCAGCGCGCACGCCAGGAGGGAAATTGTGCGTCGAGTGGTCATGGATAACTCCAGTAGTGGATCAGGAAAGACTGTCAGGAAGGGGTGAGTGCTGCGTGGCTGGCCGCGTGGGAAACATCGCACACCAGGCGGTCCAGGCGCAAGCGGGTGATCGCGGCGATTTCGCTCAGCGAAGTCGCCAGCTCGGTGGCGCGGTCGTGCGCCAGGCGCTGCTCGAAAACCTGCAGGGCCGACGCCCGCGTGTGGCGCCGGATGCACAGGATGAAGGGAAAGCCAAAGCGCGCCCGGTAGGCCCGGTTGAGCGCGCTCCAGCGCTCGGCCTCGTCTTTCTCCAGCCGCGCCAGTGCCAGCGTGCCCTGCTCTGCAATGGACGCGTCGGTCATCGCGCCCCGGCGAGCGTCTTCGCCAGCGAGCTCCGGGTGTCCGGCGTAGAAGGCGACGCGCGCAGGCTCGTCCCAAGCAGCCACGACCTGCACCATCGCGGCGTGCAGCGCATCGACGCAGGCAAAAGGGCGCTGGTCCACGATGCCGCAAGCCACCCAGGGGGCATGCTCCCAGATGTCGGCCAGGGCAGCGCAAAAGAGCTCGGGCGGGCAGGTGTTGAGGTGATTCAGGCTCATTCGTGTAGTCATGGCGTGGATCGTAGGCACGCAGATCATTGCCGTCCATCACCATTTATGCATTGCTGCATACGCAAAATCAGTACACTAAGCCAACACTTCTTCTTACGTACCATTCCTGCCTGCCCATGCGCCATTCGCTCGTTCCTGCCGCACTGCGCTACGCCGACCAGGTGGCGCGCTCGGGCTCCATCCAGAAGGCCGCGCGCGAGCTGCACGTGGCCGCCTCGGCCATCAACCGGCAGATCCTGCATCTGGAGGAGGAACTCGGCGTGCCCTTGTTCGAGCGGCTGCCGCGCGGCATGCGCTTGACGCCCTCGGGCGACGCGCTCATCACGCTGGCGCGCCGCTGGCGGCAGGACGAGCGCGGGGTAGTCGCCGAGATCCGGCGCATCCAGGGTGTCCACCAGGGCCATGTGTCGCTGGTGGCCATGGACAGCCATGCCACCAGTGTCATGCCCGCCCTGGTGCGGGATCTCGGTGCGCAGCACCCGCTGGTGAGCCTGTCGATCGCGCTGGCCACCCCCGACGATGCCGAGGCGGCACTCATGACGGGCCAGGCCGACCTGGCGGCCATCTTCAACCTCAAGCCGCGCCGGGAGCTCCTGGTGCTCTGGAGAAGCGCGCTGCCGCTGGGCTGCGTGGTGGCGCCCGGGCACCCGCTGGCCGAGCGCGAGACGGTGAGCTTCCAGGAGGCCATGGCCCACCCGGTCGTGCTGCAGAGCAAGGCGCTGACGATCCGGCGTTATCTCGAGGCGCAGTACAACTGGCTGTTCAAGGAGCCGCGCCGCTATACCGAGACCAACTCGCTGCAGCTGGTCAAGCAGCTCGCGCTGGGCGGCAAGCATGTGGTGTTCACATCCGAGCTGGACGTGGCAGCCGAGCTCGCTAGCGGGCAGCTGGTCTTCATCCCCATCCGGGACCGGGGGGCCGAACCACAGGAGATCAGCGTGGCGGTGGATGCCACCAAGCCGCCCGGGGCGATCGTGAAGCTGGTGGCCCAGCAGCTCATCGCCGCGCTGCAGGACAGCCTTGCGGCGGCGCGGGGACTCGGTAGGCTCGCTTCGGAAAACGCAAAAATTTCGTAAGGATTCGCCTATCAGGTTAGAGTCCTGGCTGCCAATTAAATATCTTCAGGAAAAGGCAAAAACAACCCTGTCCTGACGTTATTTACTACCGGGAACTGATGCCTATCTGAGGAGCACCTTAGATGGACACCTTCGTTCATCCTGTTGACCTTCTCAAGCTTAACGAGCATTCCCCAGCGCAGGTCCCAACCTTTCACTCATCAACGACAAGCTATCCCACGGTGACATCTACCAACTTCTGGATACTTTGGTGTCTGCGTCTGCTCACGCGGGCATCTTGAACCGCCTCCCCGCGCTGCAGCATGGCCCAGCACATCCGGGCGTTCTTGGCCGCAATGGCCACGACCGCCTTCCAGTAACCCCGACGTTCCTGCACGCTGATGGCCCAGCGGCTTACCGGGTCAGTTTTGTTCTTCGCCGTTGCCAGCATCGCCTTGGCGCCCAGTACCAGCAAGGTGCGCAAGTAGCCGTCGCCCGCATTGGTGATTCGCCCCAGGCGCTGATTGCCGCCCGAACTGTACTGGCCCGGCACCAGGCCCAGCCAGGCGCAGAACTGGCGGCCACAGCTAAAGTCGTGGCCTTTTCCCACCGTGGCTACGATGGCGCTGGCCGTGGTGGGGCCAATGCCGCTGAGTTGCATGAGTTGGCGGGACTGCTGGTCCTCGGCGGCGGCCTGGGCAATGTACTTGTCGTATTGCCCGATGCGTTCATCCACGTGAGTGAGCTCGCTCAGCGCATCGCCTACCACCATCAGCAGGATCCTTGTCCGTCTGACGAAGTTTGAAAGCCTCCCACCATTGAAGAGTTGAACGCCCAGGAAAAAAGACGACGTGCAGCGGCTGCCTCAACAGACGCCGATAAAGTTACCGCTGCAATTCCTCGTATGTCCAGCGGCTTCAGTTGCAACGGACGAAAATACTGCTCGCAAATGACGTCATGTGCCGAAGCAAAGTATTTCCTTGCCAACTGCCCCGGTGTAAAGATGGACGGCGGCCACGGCAATGGAATTCCATGCGAACAGCAGTGGTGCGTTCGCTAGTTCCAAGGCATCGCCCGGTGTGAACGTGCGGCCTAGCCCTTCTCCAATGCTTTTCCCTGCCTCTATGCCCGGCCTGCCAGCGGTTGCACTGCCTGCTTTGCCCTAGCTGTAGGCACAACTTTGATAATCTTAAAAATCACCCGCGTTGTGCGCCAGGCTTTCAAACTTGGTGATACGGTTGACGAATGCCAACTTTACGGTTCCAGTGGGACCGTTACGTTGTTTGCTGATGATGACTTCAGCAACACCTGGCTCCTTGCAAGCTTCCTTGGTGTAAT
>JAQGNK010000426.1 GCA_028291905.1 Polaromonas sp. | reverse complement strand
ACGAAAAACAATTTCGACATCAACATCCAGCTCGGCTTTCTGGCCGGCGCCTTCAAAAGCTCGATAGAAGCCGAGATCGTGAAGAACCTCGATGCGCTGATCGACCAAAAGGCGGCCGTGCCCAAGGTCGCCGCCAAAAAGGCAGGCGCGCCGAAAAAAGCCGCCTGAACCCAGTGCCTGGTCATGTGCAAAGTGTCGGGGAACCACATTGCCATTGGCGTAGAGCGCCAAGCCGCGGGCCGCAGGCCTTGGCAAGGGCTGCAACGCGGCGATGCGCGCCCGGGGCGAGCGGGAACCGGCAGTTTGCGCATGACCGGTCACTACCCTGCCAGGCGCCATGAGCTACAACCTCGCCCGGTTTGACCTGGTGTCGATCCGGCTGGCGGTGGCCTGCGCCCAGACCGGCAGCCTGACAGCGGCCGCGCGCGGCTCGCACCTGGCGCTGGCCGCAGCCAGCCGGCGCATCCGCGAACTTGAAGAAGCCCTGGGAGACACCCTGTTCGAGCGCCATGCGCGCGGCCTGCTGCCGACGGCGGCGGGGCGGGTCTTCGTCAAGCACGGCCTGGGCCTGCTGCAGACCATGGAGCAGCTTGGCGCCGAACTGGCCGATCTGCGCCAGGGCATCGCCCGGCACATCCGGCTGTGCTGCAGCACCGCCGCCATCAACCAGTTTCTGCCGCCGCTGCTGGCCCGCTATGCCCAGCTGCAGCCGCAGGTGCGGGTCGATCTGGAAGAGCAGGTGTCCGAAGCCGTGGTGGCCGCGCTGCGCGAAGGCCGGGCCGACCTGGGCATTTTTGTCGAAGGGCCGGACACGGCGGGGCTGGAGACCCACTTTTTCCGCCATGACGAACTGGTGCTGGTGCTGCCCGCCGGGCACCGGCTGGCCGGCAGCAAGAAGCCGCTGGCGTTCGTCGATACCCTGGACGAGGAGTGGATCACCCTGACCGCCGGCGCCGCCATGCTGATGCAGCAGCAGCAAAGCGCGCTGGCCGCCAACCGGCCGCTCAGGCTGCGCATGCAGGTGCGCAGCTTCGACGCCGTCTGCCACATGGTCGCCTCCAGGCTGGGCATTGCGCTGCTGCCGAAAACCGCCGCCCAGCCCATCATGCGGGCCATGAAGCTGGGCTGGCGGCCCCTGTCAGACCCGTGGGCCCAGCGCCGCCTGCTGGTGGCCAGGCCGCTCGGCAACAGCGACGCCGGGATCAGCGCGCTGATCGGCTTCCTGGTCAAGCCTTCGCAAAATGCGAACGCCGAGGCAACAAAGCAGTAATGGACGGCGGCCGGGCATGGCGGCAAACTGCCGTCCATGACCTTCACTGAAAAAACCCAGGCCGATGCAAGCCCCCTGCCAGGCCCGCTCGCGGGCTTGAGAGTACTGGAACTCGGCCAGCTGATCGCCGGGCCGTTCGCCGCCAAGACGCTGGCTGATTTCGGCGCCGACATCATCAAGGTCGAGTCGCCCGGCGCCGGCGACCCGCTGCGCAAATGGCGGCTGCTCAAAGACGGCACCTCGGTCTGGTGGCAGGTGCAGTCGCGCAACAAGCGCTCGGTCGCGCTCGACCTGAAGCAGCCGGCGGCCCAGGAGATCGTTCGCCGGCTTGCGCTTGAGTCCGACGTGCTGATCGAGAACTTCCGCCCCGGCGCGATGGAAGGCTGGGGTCTGGGACCCGACGCGCTGCTCAAGCTCAACCCGCGCCTCATCATGCTGCGCATCAGCGGCTACGGCCAGACCGGCCCCTACCGCGACAAGCCGGGCTTCGGCGTGGTGGCCGAGGCCATGAGCGGCCTGCGCCACCTGACCGCCGAGCCGGGCCGGGTGCCGGTGCGCGTCGGCGTGAGCCTGGGGGACACGCTGGCCGCACTGCACGGCGTGATCGGCATTTTGATCGCCCTGCAGGAGCGCCAGCGCTCGGGCCAGGGCCAGGTGATCGACGTGGCGCTGTACGAGGCGGTGTTCAACTGCATGGAAAGCCTGCTGCCCGAGTACAGCGCTTTCGGCGCGGTGCGCGGCGCCGCCGGCAGCGCCCTGCCCGGCATCGCGCCCAGCAATGCCTACCGCTGCAGGGACGAAGGCTATGCATTGATTGCCGGCAACGGCGACAGCATTTTCAAGCGGCTGATGAACACCATTGGCCATCCTGAATTGGGCGCTGACCCGGAATTGGCCGACAACGCAGGCCGGGTGGCGCATGTGGACAAGATCGATGCTGCCATCGGCCAATGGGCCGCCGAGCGCACCGTGGACGAGGTGCTGGCGGCGCTGGACCAGGTGGCGGTTCCGGCCGGCCGCATCTACACCGTCGCCGACATCGCCGCCGACCCGCACTACCGGGCACGCGGCATGCTGGACGAGCTGCGGATGGACGACGGCAGCCTGCTGGCGGTGCCCGGCATCGTGCCCAAGCTGTCGCGCACGCCCGGCAGCCACCGCCGCAACGCGCCCGGCATCGGCCAGGACACCGACGCCGTGCTGCTCGAAATGGGCTTGTCGCCCGAACAGATCAGAACGCTCAAAACCCAGGGCATTGTTGCCGGAGGAACG
>JAQGNK010000287.1 GCA_028291905.1 Polaromonas sp. | reverse complement strand
TTCTGTGCAGTTCATGGTCGATACCGGCGCCACCACGATTGCGATGAGCATGCTAGATGCCGAGCGCGCCGGCATCCCCTACAAGGCCGGCCAGCCGGTGCAGATGTCCACCGCCAATGGCACGGTGCAGGGCTTTCGCATCAAGCTCAATTCGGTGCGCGTGGGCGATGTCGAGGTCTATGACGTCGATGCGGTGGTGGTGCCGCTGGTCATGCCCTTCGTGCTGCTGGGCAACAGCTTTTTGACGCGCTTTCAGATGAAGCGCGAGAACGCGTTGATGACGCTGGACAAGCGATATTGAGCGCGCTGGCCCGCAGTCGCCATTTGTTTTAGCCAGCCAGCAAGGTTTTCAGCATCAAAAAGCCCTGTAGCGCAGATACAGTCTGCGCAAGCAGCTATGAATTCAGTAGCGAAACATGCCCCGTTTTTGAGTGCCGCGCCTGAACGGCAGGTGGGATTTCACACCAGCCACGCCGCGCCGTATCAACCGGCCCTGTCAGCCCGGCTTTTTGGCGCCCGGCTTTGAAGCCCCGAGCCGGGACTCGGTGCCCTTGAGCAGCTTGTTGATGTTCTCGCGGTGGCGGTACACCAGCAGCGCGCCGATGGCCACCAGCGCCAGCACAATCGATTGGTCCACATACCAGGCGACACGGTTGCCCAGCAGGTAGAAGAACGGCGCGAACACGGCCGCGGCCATCGACGCCAGCGACACGTAGCGCGAGAAGAACACCACGATGCCAAAGGTCGCCAGCGTGGCCAGGCCCAGCAGCCAGCTGATGCCGAGCACCACGCCCGCCGCCGTTGCCACGCCCTTGCCGCCCTTGAATTGGAAGAACACCGGGTACAGGTGGCCGATGAACGCCGCCAGCCCCACCGTCGCCACCGTGCCGTCGCCCAGGCCGTAATCGGCGCCGAACCACCGCACCAGCACCACCGGCAGCCAGCCCTTGAGGCCGTCGAGCAGCAGCGTGGCCACGGCCGCGCCCTTGTTGCCCGAGCGCAGCACATTGGTCGCGCCCGGATTCTTGCTGCCGTAGCTGCGCGGGTCGCTCAAGCCGGACAGCCGGCTGACGATGACGGCGAACGACAGCGAGCCAATCAAGTAGGCCAGCAGGGTTGCAATCACGAAATAGGCATGGGTCACGATCATGTCTCCTTGGGTTTTCTTGTTATTCGGCCAGCGCGCACGGCACCGGACTGGCGCCCAGCAATGTCACGCACACCTGCGGATCAAGCCGCACCAGGTAGCCGCGACGGCCGCCGTTGATGGCGATCTCTGGCAGCGCCAGGATGCTTTCCTCGATGTACACCGGCATGGTTTTGCGGGTGCCGAACGGCGAGGTGCCGCCGACCAGGTAGCCGCTGTGGCGGTTGGCGACCTCGGGCTTGCAGGGTTCGACCGACTTGTCGCCGATCTGGCGCGCCAGGTTCTTGGTCGAGACCTTGCGGTTGCCGTGCATCAGCACCAGCAGCGGCCTGGCGTCCTGGTCCTGCATCACCAGCGTTTTGACGACGGTGAACGGATCGAACCCCAGCACCTCGGCGCTGTGCTGGGCGCCGCCGTGCGCCAGGTATTCGTAGGGATGCTCGGTGAAGGCGACCTGCCGGGCCTTGAGCCACTGAGTGGCCGGGGTTTCGGAGATGTGCTCTTTTTTCGCCATGGCTAGGGATGAACAAGGGTGAAGAGGTATCGAGTTCCCGGCAGCGGCGCCATGACTCGGTTCATGCAATCAAAAAGATTTCTTGCGCATATCCTGCCTGCGCAAGCAGCTCCTTTATTGATAGCATTGCAAAACCCATGGCCTTGCGGCGGCAGGGCCGAGCCTACAGCGCCGGGTCGCGGAGTTCCCAGCGAATCGCGTCGATCTCGGCCAGCACCTCGGCAGGCAGCTCGGTGCCGTGGGCGTCCAGGTCTTCGTCGAGCTGGGCCACCGACGTGACGCCGATGATGGTGCTGGCGACCTGCCACTTGGTGTAGCAAAACGCCAGCGCCAGCTGCGTCGGCGTCAAGCCGTTGCTGCGGGCCAGCGCGTTGTAGCGGCAGGCGGCGGCCAGCGCTTCCGGGCGGCCCCAGCGCTGCTTTTTCATGCTGTCGTACAGGCTCAGGCGGCCCAGGCCGGTGTGCGCCGGGTCGGAAATGCCCACGTCGTCGTACTTTCCGGTCAGCAGGCCGAAACCGAGCGGCGAATAGGCCAGCAGCGCCACGTTCAGGCGGTGCATGCTTTCATCCAGGCCGTTTTCCACCGTGCGGTTGACCAGGCAGTACGGGTTTTGCACCGTGGCGATGCGCGGCAGGCCGTGCAGTTCGGCCAGCCGCACGAACTCATGCACGCCGTACGGCGATTCGTTGGACAGGCCGATGTGGCGTACCTTGCCCTGCTTGACCAGCTGACCCAGCGCTTCAAGCTGCTCGTGGATGGAGGTGACAGAGCGCTCCTTGGACGGCTCGTAGTACAGCGCGCCGAAAGCCGGCACGTTGCGCTCGGGCCAGTGAATCTGGTAGAGGTCGATCACCTCGGTCCGCAGGCGCTTCAGGCTGGCCTCGCAGGAGGCCTGGATGTCCTGGGCGCTCATGCCGCCGCCCTCGCGCACCCAGGGCATGCCGCGCGACGGGCCGGCCACCTTGGTCGCCAGCACCAGCTGCCGGCGCGCCGCCGGATTTTTCGCCAGCCAATTGCCGATGATGGTTTCGGTGGCGCCGAAGGTCTCGGCGCGCGCCGGCACCGAATACATCTCGGCCGTGTCGATGAA
>JAQGNK010000225.1 GCA_028291905.1 Polaromonas sp. | reverse complement strand
TTTCAAGCGCCTGGGCGGCTTCGTCAAGTTGCTCGCTCGACTGGACCTTGACGGTCATCAGGACTTTGGTAACTTCATTTTTCACACTGTCCAGGAGCTGGCCGAACAACTCGAACGCCTCGCGCTTGTATTCCTGCTTGGGCTGCTTCTGGGCATAGCCGCGCAGGTGAATGCCCTGGCGCAGATAGTCCAGCGCGCTCAAGTGTTCCCGCCAGTGGCTGTCTATGCTCTGCAGCAGCACCACACGCTCAAACTGGGTGAAGTTTTCGGCTCCGATTTTTTCGAGTTTTTCATTGAAAGCGGCTTCTGCCGATGCAATGACTTTTTCCAGCACTTCATCATCAGTGATCGCGGTAGAGGTTTCGATTTCCTGATGCAGAGGCAAATCAATTTGCCAGTCTTCGCGCAGCAACTATTCAAGACCGGCAATATCCCATTGCTCTTCAACAGTTTCCGCAGGGACATACTGCCGCGTCAGGTCAGTAAAGCAACCCAGGCGCAGCGAAGCGATTTGCGGCTGCAGATCAGTGGCGTCCATGATGTCATTGCGCTGCTGGTAGATCACCTTGCGCTGGTCGTTGGACACATCGTCGTATTCAAGCAGCTGCTTGCGGATGTCAAAATTGCGCGCCTCCACCTTGCGCTGCGCCGACTCGATGCTGCGGGTCACGATGCCGGCTTCAATTGCCTCGCCATCGGGCATCTTGAGCCGCTCCATGATGGACTTGACCCGGTCGCCGGCAAAAATCCGCATCAAGGGGTCGTCCAGGCTCAGATAGAAGCGGGAAGATCCCGGATCGCCCTGGCGACCCGAACGGCCGCGCAGTTGGTTGTCGATCCGGCGCGACTCATGCCGTTCGGTGGCAATGATGCGCAAACCGCCCAGCGCCTTGACCTGCTCGTTCTCCTGCTTGCACTGGGCCTGGAGGCGGGCAATTTCAGCTTCCTTTGAGGCTGCCTCAAGCGACTCGTCCGCCTCAACTGCCTCAATCAGTTTTTCAACATTGCCGCCCAGCACGATATCGGTGCCGCGCCCGGCCATGTTGGTGGCGATGGTGATCATCTTCAGACGGCCGGCCTGCGCCACGATATCGGCTTCCCGGGCATGCTGCTTGGCATTGAGCACCTGGTGCGGCAGATTTTCCTTGATCAGGAGCTGGTCGATGATTTCCGAGTTCTCGATGGAGGTGGTTCCGACCAGAACCGGCTGGCCGCGCTCATAGCATTCGCGAATATCCTTGATGGCCGCTTCGTATTTTTCGCGCGTGGTCTTGTACACGCGGTCGAGCTGGTCCTCCCGCCGGCTCACCCGGTTGGGCGGAATCACGGTGGTTTCGAGGCCGTAGATTTCCTGGAATTCATACGCTTCGGTGTCGGCCGTGCCGGTCATGCCGGAAAGCTTCTTGTAGAGCCGGAAATAATTCTGGAAAGTGATCGACGCCAGGGTCTGGTTCTCGGCCTGGATCTGCACACCCTCCTTAGCTTCAACTGCCTGGTGCAGGCCATCGCTCCAGCGCCGCCCCGACATCAGCCGGCCGGTGAACTCATCGACGATCACCACTTCGCCATCCTGCACCACATAGTGCTGGTCGCGGTGGTACAGCAGGTTGCCGCGCAATGCGGCATACAAGTGGTGCATCAGCGAGATATTGGCCGGGTCGTACAGCGTGGCGCCTTCGGGGATCAGGCCCATGTTGAACAGGATGCGCTCGGCGCTTTCATGGCCTTGCTCAGTCAAGAACACCTGATGGGTTTTTTCATCAATCGTGTAGTCGCCCGGCTGGGTCACGCCTTCGCCGGTTCGAGGATCGGCTTCGCCCTCCTGGCGTGTCAGCAAGGGAACGACCTGGTTGATGGCCAGGTACATCTCGGTATGGTCTTCGGCCTGGCCGCTGATGATGAGCGGGGTGCGCGCCTCGTCGATCAGGATCGAGTCCACCTCATCGACGATGGCAAAGTTCAGGCCGCGCTGGACCCGGTCACCAGTCTCGTACACCATGTTGTCGCGCAGGTAATCAAACCCGAACTCGTTGTTGGTGCCGTAGGTGATGTCAGCGTTGTAGGCGGCCTGCTTTTCCTCGCGCGACATGTTCGGCAGGTTGATGCCGACGCTCAAGCCCAGGAAGTTGTAGAGCTTGCCCATCCAGCGCGCATCGCGGCTGGCGAGGTAATCATTCACCGTCACCACATGCACGCCCTTGCCGGTCAGCGCGTTGAGGTAAACCGGCAGCGTGGCGGTCAGGGTCTTGCCTTCGCCGGTCCGCATTTCTGAAATCTTGCCGTTGTGCAGCGACATGCCGCCCAGAAGCTGAACATCGAAGTGGCGCATCTTCATGATGCGCTTGCTGCCTTCACGCACTATCGCGAAAGCCTCGGGAAGCAGCGCATCGAGGGTTTCGCCGGCGCTTACACGGCCCTTGAGCTCCTGTGTTTTGGCACGTAACTGATCATCATCAATCTTTTCGTACTGGGTTTCAAGCGCATTGATTTGGTCAACAGTTTTGCGATAAGTCTTGAGCAGCCTGTCATTGCGACTGCCGAAAATTTTGGTCAGGATATTGGAAGCCATAAATGCGAAGCCGCCTGTCTGCTCTCGTGAGCTGGCAATGCGGCCAAAATCCCTTATTGAGTACGGAACTTAGGTGGGGGCGCCAGCAGTGAGTTCAACTGTGCGCAAACCAGCGATTTTAGCGCTGCCCCGAGCCAGGCTAACAAGCACAAGAAAACTGAAGCCTTGCTAGGTTCGTTGCGAGTCAAAAATGGCCAATGCTGCCCGGGCAAGCTACGACATACAACAGCTTTCCTCCCTGAACTTCCTTTACCCACTGGATCCATTTTGGGAGCGGTGTTCAAAACAACGCATGCAGCTGCTTGAATTTCAGCTGGCAGCACATCCTCGATAATCGGATCGATATGCCTGCACTACCTAAAATTTGACGATGCACCGACGCCTTGCATCCACCGTTACCGTACATCAAGCGCTTGGGGATTCACCCTCCCTGGCCCGGCTGAGCGAACGGGTTCGCGACTCGAACCAGCGGTTCCATGCAATTGAAGCGCTGATTCCCACTGGCCTGCGTGCGGCCATCAAGGCAGGGCCGGTTGATGGGGAAATTTGGTGCCTGCTGGTCAGCAGCAATGCAGCGGCCGCAAAAATCCGGCAGCTGATCCCGCTGATGCAAGCCAGCCTGATCCGTCAAGGCTGGCAAGTGGCGTCCATCCGGCTGAAAATACTCATCGAAAAACGACAGTGAATCAACCGGCCAAAGGCTCAGATTCAACAGGTCACGGAATTCTGGATTTGCTGCTATATTAATAGCATACTGTGCATGCGCTATGTGCGCAATACAGTGATTTGAGGGGTGGTGCCGCTTGTCGGAATCGAACTGACGACCTACCGCTTACAAGGCGGTTGCTCTACCAACTGAGCTAAAGCGGCACGAATCGTATTCTACTTCACCCGCTTGAGGGAAGGCCGTGGACGCGGGGGCGGCTTGGGCGGCTCCGAAGGCCCGGATTTCTTCGGCTGTTGCGCAGGGGAAGCAGCGATGTCCGGTGCATTCTCCACCAGCTGCATGATTTTGTTGTCAGCCGTTTCCGGTGACGTCTGCGCTGCCGATGCGGACTCAGGAGCCGGCGTGGCCGCAGGCGCGGGCGCTCGGGCATCATTTGCGCCGGCTACCCCTTCAGGGTTCACTTCCAGGGGAAATGCCATTCCTTGCCCGTTTTCTCGGGCATAAATGGCAATCACATGGCTGATAGGTACCAGTATTTCACGGGCAACGCCACCAAAACGCGCCTTGAACTCGATGAACTCGTTGCCCAGCGTCAGCGAACTGGTTGCGTCAAAGCCGATGTTCAAAACTATTTCGTTGTTTTTGACGTATTCGCGAGGTACCTGCACGGTGTTGTCCACCGACACCGCCACATAGGGCGTGAAACCGTTGTCAGTGCACCATTCGTACAAGGCACGTATCAGATAAGGACGGGTTGACGTGGCGTTCGGTGCGTTCATGAATTCAGCCAATGTGCGGGTTTCCGGTAATTTGACGCCGCAATTATTTGCGCATCACTTTTTCAGACGGTGTCAGCGCTTCGATATAGGCAGGGCGCGAGAAAATGCGTTCTGCATACTTCAGCAGTGGCGCGGCGTTTTTGGACAGATCGATGCCGTAATAGTCAAGGCGCCAGAGCAGCGGGGCTATTGCCACGTCGAGCATCGAGAAATTGTCGCCCAGCATGAACTTGTTCTTCAGGAAAATTGGTGCAAGCTGTGTCAGGCGGTCACGGATGTGGGCACGCGATTTCTCAAGTGTCTTCTCGTTTCCCTTGGACGCACGGGATTCCAGCGCGCTGACATGAACGAACAGTTCTTTCTCAAAGTTCAGCAGGAAGAGCCGGACCCGGGCACGGTCCACCGGGTCACCGGGCATGAGTTGCGGATGCGGGAAGCGCTCGTCGATGTATTCGTTGATGATGTTCGACTCGTACAGGATCAGGTCGCGCTCGACCAGGATCGGCACTTGGCCATAAGGGTTCATGACATTGATGTCTTCAGGCTTGTTGTACAGGTCGACATCGCGGATTTCAAAATCCATGCCTTTTTCAAACAACACAAAACGGCAACGGTGAGAAAAGGGGCAGGTTGTGCCTGAATAAAGGACCATCATGATTCGGAACTCCTAAAACAAAAGAGTGGAAGGCTAAGATTCAAACCTTAGAACCGTCCACTCCGAAGGTGCCAATGCGCGCCGGGGACGCATCCCCGGCACACCCATCGGCGCAAAAAATTACTTGACGTCTTTCCAGAACGCCGCATTCAGACGCCAGGCGATAAAGCTCAGGCAGAGAAGAAAGATCAGCACCCAGACACCGATGCGGACGCGCTGATTCTGAACAGGCTCGGCCATCCATTGCATGTAGCCCACCAGATCGCCCATGGCCTGGTCATATTGCAGCGGCGTCATCAGCCCTGGCGTGATCTGCTCCCAGCCCTTGAAAACAGCGATCTTGTGGCCGTGCTCCTCCTGCTCGCCGTACACCGGCTTGCGCACGCCCTGCAACTCCCATAGCGCATGCGGCATGGCCACATTGGGGAAGGCCAGGTTGTTCCAGCCCGTCGCCTTGGTCTCGTCCCGGTAGAAGGTGCGCATGTAGGTGTAGAGGTAATCAGCCCCTGTGCCACCGGCGCCGGAACGCGAACGGGCAATCACGGTCAGGTCGGGCGGTGTGCCGCCGAACCAGTCCTTGGCCTGTTTCGGATCAATCGCCGACTTCATGGTCTCGCCGACTTTTTCAGTCGTGAAGAGAAGGTTGTCCTTGATCTGCTGGTCGGTCAGGCCGATGTCTCTCAGGCGGTTGAACCGCATGAAAGCGGCCGAGTGGCAGTTCAGGCAGTAGTTGACGAACAGCTTGGCGCCATTTTGCAGCGCGGCCATGTCGTTGGTCTTGTTGGGCGCCTTGTCCCAGGCAAGGCCGCCTTCAGAGGCTTGCGCGCCAGCGAGCAGGCCGATGGAGGTGATCAGGGCGAGAATGATTTTTTTCATGGTTCTGATTTCCTGCTCAGTGAGCGGCAAAAACAACGCGATCAGGAACGCGCTTGAAAGTGCCCAGCCGGCTCCACCATGGCATCAGCAGGAAAAAGCCGAAATAGAACAAGGTTCCAAGCTGGGACACTCGCTCGCCAATGGCCGAGGGAGGCTGCACGCCCAGGTAACCCAGCACCAGGAAGTTGATGACAAAAATGCCGTAGAGGTACTTGTTCCAGGTCGGGCGATAACGAATCGACTTGACCTCGCTGTTGTCCAGCCATGGCAGGAAGAACAAGATGATGACCGCGCCGCCCATCGTCACGACACCCCAGAACTTGGCATCGATCAGCAGCATGGCCGCCACCAGCACCACGGCGGCGCCAACGATGACGAGCTTGAACAGGCCGGCGATTTTCGCTTTGAGCACACCCAAGACGGCGCCCGCCAGCACGCAGGCGATCAGGGCGTACATCATTTCGCTGGTGATGGCGCGCAGCATGGAGTAGTAAGGCGTGAAATACCAGACCGGTGCGATGTGCAGCGGCGTTTTCAGCGGATCGGCGGGGATGAAGTTGTTGTATTCCAGGAAGTAGCCGCCGAACTCGGGCGCGAAGAAAATGATCGCACTGAAAATCATCAGGAACAGGCTGACGGCGTAGATGTCATGCACTGTGTAATACGGATGAAACGGAATCGCGTCCAGCGGATGGCCGGCGGCATCGCGCGGCGCGTTCGGCCCCTTGACCTCGACGCCATCCGGATTGTTGGAGCCGACTTCATGCAGCGCGATGATGTGCGCCACCACCAGGCCCAGCAGCACCAGCGGCACGGCAATGACGTGGAAGGCGAAGAAACGGTTTAGGGTGGCATCGCCGACCACATAGTCGCCGCGAATCAGCAGCGCCAGGTCCGGGCCGATGAAGGGAATGGCGGCAAACAGGTTCACGATCACCTGGGCGCCCCAGTAGCTCATCTGGCCCCATGGCAGCAGGTAGCCCATGAAGGCTTCGGCCATTAGCGCCAGGAAAATCGCGCAGCCGAACACCCAGATCAGCTCGCGGGGCTTGCGGTAGCTGCCGTAGATCAGGCCGCGGAACATGTGCAGGTACACCACGACGAAAAAGGCCGAGGCGCCAGTTGAATGCATGTAGCGGATCAGCCAGCCCCAGGGCACGTCGCGCATGATGTACTCGACCGAGCCGAAAGCCAGCGAGGCTTCTGGCTTGTAGTTCATCGTCAGGAAAATTCCGGTGACGATCTGGATCACCAGCACCAGCAAGGCCAGCGAGCCGAAGATGTACCAGAAGTTGAAGTTCTTCGGCGCGTAATACTCGCTCATGTGCTCTTTGAAGAGCTTGCTGGCGGGAAAACGGTTGTCCAGCCAGTTCAACGCTTTGGCGGCAGCCGGGGCGTCGGGGGAAATATCTTTGAATTCAGCCATGCCTGATCCTGGTTTGGTGGGTTTCTACAGCCGCTGCGCGAACGGGGGCGGCAAAGTCTTGTTGAAGGAGCGAGCCTGTCCTCAAGCCTTCTTGTCTTCACCAATCAGCAATTTCGCATCCGTCACATACATGTGCGGAGGCACTTCGAGGTTGTCTGGCGAAGGCTTGTTTTTATACACCCGCCCGGCCAGGTCAAAGGTCGATCCATGGCAAGGGCAGAGGAAACCGCCCTTCCAGTCATCAGGCAGCGAAGGCTGCGCGCCGGTCTGGAACTTGTCGGACGGCGAGCAACCCAGGTGCGGGCAAATGCCGACCACCACCAGCGTATCGGCCTTGATGGAACGGTTTTCGTTGCGGGCGTATTCCGGCGTCCAGTCGGGCAGCTTGCGTTCAGACTTCGGGTCGGCCAGCATGCCGTCGAGCTGAGCCAGGGCAGCGAGCTGTTCGGGCGTGCGCTTGACGATCCAGACCGGCTTGCCGCGCCATTCCACGGTCATTTTCTCGCCCGGCTTCAGGGCTGAAATATCGACTTCGACGGCGGCGCCAGTGGCTTTTGCGCGTTCAGACGGCTGAAAGGTGCTGACGAAAGGCACAGCCACGGCGGCCACGCCTGCGCCACCCATGGCACAGGTGGCAACGATCCAGTTTCTTTTATCTTTATCAACAGGCGCGCTATGGGGCGGCACGGCCATTGCGCTTGCTTGGCTTGCTTGGGTCATGAAAATCCTTCAAGAACTGGCTTGAAAAAGGCATAGTGGGAATCAACCGGCAATTGTAGCGGAGCGAGATAGCGGTTTTCAATCGCTGACAGGCCCTTTCAAGACGCCCCGGCAGGCTTTAGCCACCTCTGGCAGCGCTGGTATTTTGTTGCAGACGTGACGCCGGCAGGCGCTCCCGCTCATCACGTTGAGACACCATAATCGCTTGAGCGGCAGCCCGGCGTGAACCCGTTTTGCCGCGCCTATCTCACCTACAACAGGAAAAACTCATGGGAATGATGCAGGAATTCAAGGCGTTTGCGCTCAAGGGCAATGTGATCGACCTGGCGGTCGGCGTAATCATCGGCGCGGCCTTCAGCAAGATCGTGGACTCCATGGTAGGCGACCTGATCATGCCGGTGCTCGGCGCGGTGATCGGCAAGCTGGATTTCTCCAACCTGTTCCTGGTGCTGGGCAGCGTGCCGCCGGGTATTCCGACAACGCTTGACGCCTTGAAAAAAGCCGGTATTCCGGTGCTGGCCTATGGCAGCTTCATCACGGTCGCGGTCAACTTCGCCATCCTGGCCTTCATCATCTTCATCATGGTCAAGCAGATCAACCGCCTGAAGCGCCGCGAAGCCGTCGCGCCCACCGCAGCACCGCCGGAAGACACCCTGCTGCTGCGGGAAATCCGCGACAGCCTAAAGAAATAAGCGCCTTCCTGTTTCTTCAGGCCTAGCCTGGCTGAGCCACGCAGCATGAATCTGTGCCTGCTCAGAATCTGGCTCTTGCAAGCGCTACTTTATTAATAGCATGCTACGCATATAAAGACTGCGCCAGGGACGTATTCGATTACTTTTTTTCTGATCCAGCCAGCTGGCGCGCCATGCGAATCGCCGCCAGCAGGCTGGAGGCGTCGGCCCGGCCGGTGCCGGCAATGTCGAAGGCCGTGCCGTGGTCAGGGCTGGTGCGCACCAGCGGCAGGCCCAGCGTGACGTTCACGCCCTT
>JAQGNK010000015.1 GCA_028291905.1 Polaromonas sp. | reverse complement strand
CCCAGCAGCAGCGACAGCAGGCTGACCACCACCGCCAGCCAGGCCATGCCCACCACCACGCTGAGCCACACCGGCAGGGCCGGCCAGGCGGAGCCAGCCGGGTCGCGCAGGGCCTGCCGGCGCAGGCGGTCGCTTTGCAGCAGGCCAAGGCCTATCGCCAGCACCATCGCCAGCGCGACGATGCAGTCGGCCGCGACGGTGGTCGCCAGGCTGGCATTGATCTGGGCGGCCAGACGGCTCAATGACCAGGTGAGCACGATCAGCGTGGCCAGCACGGCGGGCATCCAGCGCAATCTCAGCGCCAGCGCATCGGGCAGCGGCAGCAGGCGCCAGGACGGGCGGTCGGCCAGCAGCAGGGCATGGCCCAGGCCCAGGACATAGCCGCCGAAGCAGATGATCCCGGCCAGCCCGCTCAGCTGCAGGGCCACCGGCTCCGGCAGCGCCACCGTCCAGCCCAGCCCCAGGTAGAGCGACTGCGCCATCAGGCCGGCGGTGGCGGCGGGCAGCAGCGCCAGCACCCAGGCATGCACCGAGCGGCGCAGGCGGCCGGGCGGAACGCGGGTGGTCGCCAGCGTCAGCAGCGCCCGGTGGGCCCACAGGCCCAGCCCGGCCAGCAGCACCAGGGCCAGCGCCGTGCTGAGCCAGACACTGGGCCCGCCGGCCTGCGCCGAAGCGGCGACGGCATTGAAAAGCCGGCTGGCGCGGCGCAGGTCGCTGGGCAGCTCAAGCCTTAATTCCGACCAGAACAGGCTGCTCACGATGGAGGCGGTCCGCTCCCCCATGCGCGCCTGGAATTCGGAGCGGCGCAGGGCGGAAATCTGCCCGGCCGCCTGCTCGCCCTCCACCGCCAGCAGCCGGGCGCGCTTGATCTGCGCATCCAGGCCAGCCCGGCTCTTGTTCAGCTCGGCGCGCAGCACGGCCACATCGGGCGCCTCCTGCTGGCCGGCGGCCAGCGGCCCGAGCTCGTCGAGCCGGGCCTGCACGCTGGCGAGCTGCGGCGCCAGCGCGGCGACGGCGGCCTCCGCCTCGGCGGCGGCGCTCAGCACCAGGGCGCGCAGCGCCGTCAGGTCGGTGCCCTCCTTCAACGGGCCCTGCAGCGTCTTTTCGGCCTGGTCGATGCGCGAGCGCGCCACATCGAGCGTCCGGTCGATGTCCTCGGGCTGCGCCTGCGCGCACAGCGCCGCCAGCGTCAAGAGCAGGCCCAGGCCTGCCAGCCTCAGTGCGCGGAGCACACTATGAAAGTCAGGACGGCAAGAAGCCGGCCAGCCGAATCGCGGGAAGAAAACTTGCATGTCAATGAGAGCCGCGCCTGGCGGCGGCAGCGGCGTTGTCGAAAACGCCATCATAAGTGCCGGCCCGCAGCCGTCGCCAAGCTGGGCGCACGAGGCACCGGGCGCCGGGCTCAGGCCGGCGCCAGGGCCGTGCGGCGGGTGCGCCGCACGTTGAAGGCGCTGGCGATCAGCACCGCCTGCATCAGGGCCAGCCCCAGCAGCACGCCCCGGTACTGGCCGTGGTCCATCATCAGGCCAAAGACCAGCGGCGACACCGCCTGGCCGATGTCCAGCCCCGCGTACACCACGCCATAGACGCGTCCCGAGGCGTTTTCAGGCGTCGAGCGCTTGACCAGCAGGTCGCGCGACGGCCCGGCCGTGCCCGAGACAAAGCCCATCAGGCCGAACAACACCGGCACCATGGCCGGCGGCGGGCTGCCCAGCGCCAGCACCAGCGCCACCGCCGCCGCCAGCCCGAAGCCGATGCCGACGATGCGCTCGCAGCGGGCCGGGTCGGACGCCAGAAAGCCGCCCACCACCATGCCGCCGGCGCTGCACAGCATGTACACCGTCAGGCACAGCGCCACCAGGTTCAGCGGCATGCCGTGCAGCTGGCGCGCCGCCTCGGGCGCGAACGCCTGCACCACGCTCAGCACGATGGCATACCAAAAGAAAAAGGCAAAGCACATCCAGACGGCCGGAATCTTCAGGAAACCCAGACCCGAGTCGGCCGGCGCGGCGCCCTTGGCCGGCACCACTGCTTTCAAAACCAGCTTTTCACGGTTCAGCACCAGCACGACCAGCACGGCGAAGGCCAGCACCCCCGCCGTGGCCAGAGCCACACGCCAGGAATAGGCATAGGTCAGCCCGACCACCAGCGCCGGCGCCAGCGCCCAGCCCAGGCTGCCGGTGATGCCGTGCACGCTGTAGGCATGGCCCAGCCGTGGCGCGCTGACCTTGCGGTTGAGCAGCGTGTAATCGACCGGGTGGAACACGCCGTTGCCGATGCCGCCCAGCACCGCGAAGCCGGCCAGCATCCAGTAGCTGGTGCTGATGGAGTAGCCGAAAGCGGCCGTGCCGATCAGCGCCAGGCCGCCGAACAGGATCGGGCGCGGGCCGAAGCGGTCCACCACGAAGCCCGACAGCGCCTGCACCGCGCACGAGACGACGAAGAAAATCGTCATCAGAAAGCCCAGCTCGGCATAGCTGACGTTGAAAGCGTCCTTGAGCCACGGGAACAGCGGCGCCAGCAGCAGCTGGCTGAAATGGCTGATCAGGTGGGCCAGCCCGACCAGGCCGATGATGCCGGCGTCCGTGCGCAGCGGCACGGCGCCGGCGGGCAGGTTCATGGTGCTTGAAGTGTTCATGGCCAGATCGTACGCAACCGCCTGGTTTTCTGGAATGCGACAAAAAGCCATGTTTTAGCGAAAATCGGACAATCGAATTTCCAGCCCTCCAACCCCCAGCTGGCTGCGCCTTCGTCGCGGCACGGCTTTTCATGACCGGCCCACACCATGCACCGCAAACCCCGGCTCCATCTCATGCCTGTCGGCGACACCGACCCGTTCACACCCAGCCCGCAGCGCCCGGTGCGGGTGCGCGCCCGCTCGATGCCGGCTGATGCCCATTTCGAGCCGCATTCGCATGCCTGGGCACAGTTGGCCTACTGCGCCAGCGGCGTGGTGCAGGTCACGGCCGCGCTGGAGGGCGCGCGAACCTGCAAGACCGACGAGATCACCTACATCGTGCCGCCGTCGCGGGCGGTCTGGATTGCCCCTGGCGCGCGCCACCACATCACGGTGCTGGAAGCGGCCGAGTTCCGCACGCTCTACATCGACGCCAGCGCCACGCCCGACAGCTGGCAGGGCTGCCGCGTGCTCGTGGTGTCGCCACTGCTGCGCGAGCTGGTGCATTCGCTCGATGCGCCGGCTGCTCGGCCCCTGGGCACCGAGCGGGAGGGCTGGCTAAGCGCGCTGGCGCTCGACGAGATTACCCATGCCGACACCCAGGCGCTGGGCGTGCCGCTGCCGCATCCGCAGACCGGCGACAAGCGGCTGCGCGCCCTGTGCCAGGCAGTGCTGCGCTACCCAGGCGAGCGGGCCACGCTGGCCGAATGGGCGGCGCACACGGGCGCCAGCGAGCGCACCATGGCCAGGCTGTTCAGGGACGAGCTGGGCCTGGGCTACCAGCAGTGGCGCCAGCAGGCGGTGCTGGCGCACGCCCTGCCCTTGCTGACGCGCGGCCAGCCGGTGAGCGAGGTGGCGGCGGCCAGCGGCTACGCCAGCGACAGCGCGTTCTCCGCCATGTTCAAGGGAGCCATGGGCCAGCCGCCGAGCTATTTTCAGAACAAAAACGGGCTCTAGCGCAGGTTCTGCGTGCGCAGGCAGCTATTAAAAACAGAGCAATCAAGCTGCTGGCGCACTATCGGATACCCGCTTACTTGGTGCAACTGCGCTGCCGCCACTGGCTGCATTGGCTGGCGCGGCAAGCGGCCGGGCGGATGCGCGCTTGGCCCCAAGCGCGGCAAGGTTCTCCTGATTAGAGCGCAATTATTCTGACTGCAACAGCTGCGGCACGGCATTCAGGCCGCTACAGAATGAATAGCTGCCAGCGCAAGCGCTGCCTGCGCCAAGGCCATTTTCCATGCTCAATCGCGCAAGTTGGCCGCTGCCTTTCCGTATTTCTCCTTCCCCCGCTGGGGAAAGGCAGGGATGGGGCCTCCCCGAATCCAATCCGAACCCTCAAAAGCTGCGCGGCGCTTGCCAGTCAGGGTGAGCCGGCTTTAGATACATCCCTCGCACGCGCATCTTCGTGCCATTCCCACGAAAGCAGCAATCCAGCGCCTCATGCCCAGACCCGGCTGGATTACCGCCTTTGCGGAAATGACGGTTGCGGGTAGCCGAGGCAGCTACCTGATCCAGAAAAACCGCCGCGTTTCAAATGAGCTGCCGGTGGTGCCAGGCCTGATGCGCCGAGAACACCGCAGGATTTCCCCATTGATGCGGATAAAGAATGAATCAACACCGGCGATTTCATTGGACTGGCCGGTCAGGCGGCGCGATTATGGGTGCCTGCGAGCGATTTTTCGCTCTTTTCCGGAGAACCCCATGACTACCGCATTTGCTCATCAAAGCCACGCCCTGCCCTTGCCCGGCGGGCAGTGCCTGTCGCTGCCGTCCCCATTGCCCGCGAAGGCCGGCGAAGGCCTGCCCGGCAGCTGGAAACTGGCCGCCGGCCAGGCGCTGACGCTGCATGCCCGGCAAGCCGGCCTGCTGCGCATCACCCACGGGCGCGTCTGGGCGACCTTCGACCATGCCGAAGATCCCTTGCGCGGGCGCACCGGCGACCACTTCCTCAGCCGTGGCGAAAGCCTGCCGCTGGCGCCCGGCGAGTCGCTGGTGGTCGAGCCTTTCGGCATCGGCCATGCGTCGCCGGCCTATTTCACCTGGGAGGCGTCGCCAGTAGCCAGCCTGGCGGCCAGCCACGGCGCCAACGGCTGGCGCGTGGGCATCGTGCAGCCGGTGCTGGACTTGCGTGCCGCCCTGGGCCTGGCGGCAGGCGCTGCGGGCCGGCTGGCGCGCGGCCTCGCGCTCGGGGCGGCCGCAGCGCTGACGGCGGCGCTGAGCCGTTTTGCGATGGTGTTCATAGCGTCCCGCGCCCGCCAGGATGCGGCGCCCTGCACCGGCCCCGCCGCGCACGCCAGCGCAGGCCGCGCCGCCGGAAAATCGGGCGGCCGCTAGCGCAAGGACTGAATGCGGCTCCGGTAAAAAACCAGACCGCGCAGCCAGCCGGTGGAGCCTGCTGCGGGTAAATTCTCAAGCCTTTTTGGCCTGCGGCGCAGGTCCTGCCTGCGCAATCAGCTATTTGTTTTGTAGCATGCAGATGAACGCGGCCTGATGTTTTGACGCCTTGCCGGCCTGGCTCTAGTGGACTCGGGCCAGATTCGGAGGAAGGCCCTCATCCCAGCCTTTCCGTGCGGAAAAGAAACAACCTGCGGAGAAGAGAAAAACTTGCGCGATTGGACTTCAAAAGTGGCCTTGACGCAGATAGTTCCAATCCGCATTGAAAACGATAACTGCGTTGCTTCGCCTTGCCGTGCCAGAGCACTTTGTGCGGCTTCGTGCCTTGCTCTCGCTTCCAATGCGAATTGGAATAACACCTTCACAAGCAGCTATGGATTCAGTAGCACCAAACTGCCCGCAGCCGCTGTTGCAAATCAAGGTGACGGCGCGCTAAATCACCCGCTTGAGCAAGCCCATCACCTGGCCGAAGCGCTTGCCGTACGGCGGGTAGAACAGGTCGCCGCGCGCCCATTTCGACTGCACCAGCACCGGCTTTTGCTGCGTCAGCCGCAAAAAGCCGGTTTCGCCGTGGTAGGCGCCCCAGCCGCTCTCGCCCACGCCGCCAAACGGCAGGTTCGGATGGGCGATGTGCATCAGCGTGTCGTTGACCGTCACGCCGCCGCTCACGGTGCGGGCCAGTACCTGATCGCGGGTGGCGGTGTCGGTGCCGAACCAGTAGAGCGCCAGCGGCCGGGGCCGGGCGTTGATATAGCCGATGGCTTCGTCCGGCGAGTCGTAGGGCAGCACCGGCAGGATCGGGCCGAAGATTTCCTCGGTCAGCAGCCGCGCATCGGGCGCCAGGCCGAACACCAGCACCGGCGCCATCTGCCGCGACGCCCCACTGCCGGCCACGGCGCTAGGCTCGACCACCTGCAGCCGGGCGCCGTCGCCTTTGGCCTGCGCCAGCAGCGCCTGCAGGCGCACCTGGTGGCGCGGGCTGATGATGGCGGCGTAGTCCGGGTTGCCCGCGATGGTCGGGAACAGCGTGGCGACGGCGCGGGCAAAGGCCTCGCCGAAGGCCGCTTCGCTGCCCCTGGGCACCAGCACATAGTCGGGCGCGATGCAGGTCTGGCCGGCGTTGAGCAGCTTGCCGTGGGCGATCTTCAGCGCCGCTTGGTCAAGATTGCAGGAGGCGTCGATGATGCACGGCGACTTGCCGCCCAGCTCCAGCGTGGTCGGCGTCAGGTTGGCGGCGGCGGCCTGGGCGACGATCCTGCCGACCGCCGTCGAGCCAGTGAAGAACAGGTGGTCGAACGGCAGGCTGGAGAACTCGGCCGCCACGCTGCCCTCGCCCAGCACCACGCACAGCTCGTCGGGGGGGAATGCCTGGCCGATCAGCTCGGCCAGCAGCGCCGAGGTGCGGGGCGTCAGCTCGCTCGGCTTGAGCATGACCCGGTTGCCGGCGGCCAGGGCGGTGATGACCGGCCCGAGCGACAGCTGCACCGGGTAGTTCCAGGGCGAGATCACGCCGACCACCCCTAGCGGCTGGCGCTGCAGGTAGGCATGGGCCGGCTGCAGGTAGATCGGCGTGCGCACCTTCACCGGCTTCATCCAGCGCGGCAGGTTCTTGAGCAGGCCGGCCAGCAGCGTGCGCAGCACGAACAGGTCGGCAATCTCGGTCAGCTGGGCCGAGCGCACGCCGAAATCGGCCTGCAC
>JAQGNK010000202.1 GCA_028291905.1 Polaromonas sp. | reverse complement strand
CGTCCATGGCCGAGATGACAACCGCCTCGGCTGTCGGGCGCGCCATCTTCATGTGCTCGATCAAGGCAAAGCCCGTGCCGTCGCCCAGGTTCAGGTCCACCAGCAGCACGTCAAAGTCGTGCTGGCCTATCAGGCGCCGCCCTTCCTTGACACTGCCGCCCTGGCCCATCAAATCGATGCGCAGGTCAGCGAGCAGCTCGTGCGCGATCACGCGGCTCATGTTGGGATCGTCATCGACCAGAAGCACACGCACGGGCTGCTCGGGCTGGCCGGCAAGAAAGCCCGGCCACATCGAGGGCAAGGTGCTGGGCGGGGCCAGGTTATGAAGCGCTGGCGGCGAACTGCCTTTTATTAAAAATTCTGATGCTGTTTCAGCATTGTCGAAAATATGCATTTGTATTGATGTTGGACTAAATAAATGGTGCAAGGCACGCATCAGTTGGAGCGGGAAAACTGCTCGGCCGTGCGCTGTTGGCTAGAACTTGCTGCCCTCACCATCCAATCGATAGGCGAGACAGCCTGAGCCCGCTCAGGCCGGGAGGTATGAATGACGTCATGCGCCTGGGCGCGAGGGCTTGCCGGCAATGGGCTGGGCGCGCCAGGGTTGATTGCGCTTTGAAACTCAGCTTGCAATTCCAACAGTGCGCAAGCAGACCAGTTGTCTCCATCGCGAAGCCTGAGCATGCGTTCGAAAAGGGTGCGGTGTTTAGCATCTAGCACAGCCCAGGAATGCAGGCTCATGGGCGGGCCGCCGTGGCTGAACCAGCTGAGGTAGGCCGCGATGAAGAAGTCGGCCGTGGCGTTTTTTTGCGCCACCACAGTGCGCAAGGCGGCCACTGTACTTTTGAAAGAAATGGATGTTACGACTGGAGACATGCAAGCTTGAGAAGGTAATAAAAAAGCTTTATTTGTAATATCAGCCATCACCTGATTTTGTAGTCCTGCGCCGCTGCTGGAGTGTTGAGATTGGAGTGGATTGAGTAAAGAGACGTCTTACAGTGAGTTCTTGATTTTTCCTATTGCAGCGAAAATATCGTGACGAATCAGTCCGCTGCTTCAAGACTGGTTTATGCAGGATCCAGAACGTGCCGGCCGTTCGTGGCTATGGGGGTTGGTCCTTTGCGCAGGCGGGCAGGGAAGCTTGGGAGGCGGAGGCCACGGTGCAGATTGCCAGGCACAGCGAACCGTACAAATTTGCGGTAGCCTCCAGGCGCTGGGTTGTCGAGCGCAGTTTTGCCTGGTTGGATAACAAGCAGGCGGCTGCGGAAGAACCGCGAGAGAAAGCTCGACACCAGCCTTCAGTCCATCCACGTGGCATTCCTGACTCTGCTGCTCAGAAGATCGTGAACACGCTTTCAAGGTATTCAACACTGAAAAGCCCTGGTGGATTGCCTGGACGAGCGCTACTTGCGCTGTGGCGGCGTCCCGTGCAGCAGACCCTTCCATCCATAAGCCATAAAGCCAGAAAGAACCTCATGAAGCTCTGCCGTTTCAATGACAACCGCCTCGGCTTTGTCGAAGGCGACGAGGTTTTCGACGTGACGCCGGCGCTGCAGGCCCTGCCGGCGCTGCGCTATCCGTTTCCGGTGGGCGAGCAGCTGGTCACCCACCTACGGCAGGCGATCAAGGCCATCCGCGCGCTGGCACCCTCGGCCCAGGGCCAGCCGCTGGCGCGGGTCAGCCTGCTGGCGCCGGTCGCCAACCCCGGCAAGATCATCGCGGCCCCGGTCAACCATGTGAAGCACCTGAAGGAAGTCCTGGGCGACCCCGGCCTGCACCATGGCAATCAGATCAACCACATCGAGCGCGCAGGGCTTTTCCTCAAGGCGAACAGCTCGCTCACCGGGGCTGGCGAGGGCGTGACGCTGGCGCTGCCCGAGCGGCGCACCGACCGTGAGATCGAGCTGGTCGTGGTCATCGACAAAACCGCCAGGAACGTCGCGGCCGCCGATGCGCTGGCCCATGTGGCGGGCTACTGCATCGGCCTGGACATCACGATTCGCGGGCCGGAAGAGCGCAGCTTTCGCAAGTCGCCCGACAGCTACACCGTCCTCGGCCCGTGGCTGACAACGGCCGATGAAATCGCCGATCCCGGCCAGCTGATCACGGCCCGGGAAGCCGAGCGCCGGGTGCAGGTGCTGGAGAACTGGGGGCTGCGCGGCAAGTCGGCCATCACCCGACATGCTGATCGACTGGGGGCCGCATGATGTGTTCATGGTGCCGTCCTGGCTGCCGGTTTCGCATGCCTGCGGCGCGCAAGCGGTGCTGTTCAGCATGTCCGACCGGCCGGCGCAGCAGGCGCTGGGCATCTGGCGCGAAACAGAGCAATAAACCGGGCCGTTGTGGCCCATAAAAACCGGAGGCATCTCATGCCAAGCAAAAACACCTTCACGCGCAAGGCGTTCACCACTGCGCTGCTGGCTGGCCTGGCCAGCGCCGCAACGACAGGCGCCTTGGCGCAAACTGCCGCCGCCGACCCATTTCCCAGCAAACCCGTCACCATCGTGACGCCATTCGCGCCGGGCAGCGGGCCCGACGCAGTGATGCGCCTGCTGGGCGAAGTGCTGGCCAAGAAGTGGAACCAGCGCGTGGTGGTGGACAATCGGCCCGGCGGCGGCGGCTTCATCGCCATCGATGTCGCCAAGCGGGCGGCGCCCGACGGCTACACACTGATCATGCTCGACAGCGAGCACGTCAGCGCACTGCCGCACCTGTACAAGCAGCGCGGCTTCAGGACGCTTGACGCCTTCGATCCGGTTGCGGTGATATTTCGCACCCCCTTCCTGGTGGCGGTGTCGGCGGAATCCAAATACAAGACGATGGCCGACCTGATCGCCGGCGCCAAGGCCGCCAACGGCAACACCACTTACGGCTCCTGGGGCGTGGGCAGCCCAGGCCACCTAGGCGGCGTGATGCTGGAGGGCCTGTCCGGCCTGAAGATGCAGCACGTGGCCTACCGCGATGTCGGGCAGCTTTACATCTCGGTCAGCACCGGCGATGTGAACTGGAGCCTGGGCAGCATTCCGTCGAGCCGGCCGGCTTTCCAGTCTGGAAAACTGCGCTACCTGGCGGTGGCCGCGCCCAAGCGCATCCCGCAGATGCCCGATGTGCCCACCGTCGCGGAATCGGGCGGCCCGGCGAAGTTCGAGGTCAGCTCCTTCGTGATGCTGCTGGCCCCCAAGGGCATGCCTGACGCGCTGGCCCAGAAGATCAACGCCGATGTGGCGCAGGCCATCGCAGACCCTGCCGTGCGCGCCCGCTACGACAGCTTCGCCTTCGAGCCGCTGAGCTGGAGCAAGGCTGACATCCTGGCCAATGCGCAAGCCAAGTCGGCCACCTACCAGCAGCTGGTCCAGCAGGGCAACATCAGCCTGGACTGAGCTGCCCGAGCGCCTGCACGCCTCCGCTGCAAATTTCAACATCAAATAGGCCTCTGGCGCAGGCGGCCCATGCGCGGGAAGCTATAAATTAAGTAGCAAAAATCCTCAGCTGCCGAGAAAGCCAGGGCGGCTTCACGCGGGCGCCTGCCAGGCCTGGGGCTCGCAGGGGCCAGCTGTCCGGCTGCGTTGCCATCAAGACGCGTTCAGTCCAGCTGGTCCAGCGTGTCGGTGTCCGGCTCATCGCCAATCGCCTGCCGGGTCTGCGCCGCCTGCACCTTCAGCCAGTCGCAAAACGCCAGCACCTCGGGCCGGGCGGCGTTGCGCGGCCCCACGATCAGCCAGTAGGCCAGCGGCGAATCCAGCCGCAGCTTTGGAAACGGCTCCACCAGGTCGCCCGACGCCAGGCTGTCGGCCACCAGCGGCGTGCGCACCAGCGCCACGCCCTGGCCGGTCAGCGCGGCCTGCGCGATTTGGTGCGCGTAATTGAAGTAAAGCCAGCGCTTGGGCTCCAGCCGGCTGAGCTGCTGCACCTCGAACCAGCGCCGCCAGCTCAGCCATTCCATGTGCTGCGTGCGGTGCACGTCGCTCGCCTCGACCAGCGCAAACCGGGCCAGGTCCTCGGCCTTTTGCAGCCCCTGGCCGCTCTTGAGCAGCCAGGGGCTGACCACCGGCGTCAGTTGCTCGCCGAACAGGCGGTGCGCACCCGTTGGCACATATCCCGGCCTGGCATAGCGCAGGGCCAGATCGACATCGGCGGTGTCCAGATCGACCGGGGCGTCGGTCGCTTCGATGCGGATGTCGATGTCGGGATTGGCCTGCTGGAAGGCTTCGAGCCGGGGGATCAGCCACATCGAGGCAAACGAGGCCCAGGTGCTGATGGCCACGCTCTTGCGGCCGGCGCTCTGGCGGATCAGCCGCACCGCGCCGTCGATGCGCTCCAGCGACGGCATCACGGCCCGCAGCAGCTGCGCGCCCGCGCCGGTCAGCTCCACCGCCCGCGTGTGGCGCAGGAACGGGCGACGCCCACGTCTTCCTCCAGCCCCTGGATCTGCCGGCTGACCGCCGATTGCGTCAGTGACAGCTCATCGGCCGCCGCCCTGAAATTAAGGTGCCGGGCGACGGCCTCGAAAGCGCGCAGCTGGCCGACGGCAATCGGCCGGGAGCGGATGTGGGGCAGGGGGTGGTTGGGCATGGCGCTTGGGTGTGGCTGTGGCGGTCGAGCCATTGATGCGTTTGGGGAATGAATAGCGTACCGCGATTTCATTGGACGCGGCAGGTGGCCGGCGAGATGATTCAGGCCTGTTTCCGCCCGAATCGGGCTCTTTTCCAGGAGAACGCCATGCACTGCGCCAGCCCCAGCCCCCTTCATTCGGTCCGTACCGCATTCCAGCCGGCAGCACCGCGCGCGGTCACGGCTTCACGCGCCAGCAAGCTCCCGGACGCTGCCATCCGGGGCAACAACCATGCCGTCAACCTGCAGGGCCAGCCGGCCGCCGCAACGCTGCGGGCCGGCCATGCGCTCACGCTGGCCGTGCGCCAGCCCGGCATGCTGCGCCTCACCCAGGGCCGGGTCTGGCTGACCTTCAGCCATGCCGATAAAGACGCCCGCGCCGGCGACCACTTCCTGCAGGACGGCGAAAGCCTGGCCCTGGCGCCCGGAGACAGCGCGGTGATCGAGCCCTACGCGGCAGATCGGGCGGCTTCAGCCGCCGATTTCAGCTGGGAGCCGGCCTGCGCCATGGCCGGCAGCTGGCACGGCGCCGTGGCCCAGCCCCTGCGGGATTTGCGTGCGGCGCTGGGCCTGGCAGCCGATGCGCTGGGCCGGCTGGTTCAGGGCGTGGGCCGAAGCCTGGTCGCCAGCTGGCATTGAGGCCGGCCCGGCGGCAGGCGAAATGGTTTCATGGCCATTTCGCTGCCCGCCTGCCACCGGTGCGCCCGGCGCCTGAGCGCGCCGCAGCGCATCGGCTGGCCTCACGCATCCAGGTCCAGGCTTGACAGCAGGTTCACGAACGCATCGACAGCGGCCTGCCCTTTGAGCTGCTGCATCCGCTCCAGCAGCTCGATGTCCTCGACCGAGGTGAACCCCAGGCTGAAGCGCATGAAGCGCCGCTTGTCCAGTTGGCCCTGATGCAGGATATGCACATCGGTGTGGCGCGGGTCGCCAACGATTTTTTCCATCAGCGCATTGATTTCCTCTTCATCGCCTTCGAGCTGCTGGCAAAAATGCATGCCATCAAAAATCAGCAGCCCGGTGATCCCCAGTTGCTGGTTGGTGGCGCGTGCCTTGACAGCGATTTCGGCTACAACACGGATAGGCGCGTCGGCTGCTATCGTGCTGACATAAAGAATTTCGTAAAGAACTGAAGTGGTGATCATGGATAAAAGAAAATGTAACCATCCTCTTGAAGCCCGGCAATGTCAAAAGACATACTGTTGTTTCAGACAGTTGCTTCAGTCTTATTTATGAACACCATTTTGTCGAATCTGGTGCCTTGTCCCCCGGCCTGCGCCTCCTGCCAGTTGCGCAAGACCGGCGCGTTCACGCCAGTTGACGCCAATGAACTCGCATTCATCGAGGCCTTCAGAAGCGGCACGCTGGCCCTGCAGGCGGGCGACACGCTCATCCATGAGCAACGGCCCAGCGGCAAGCTTTTCACCTTGTATGCGGGCTGGGCATTTCGTTACAAAACACTGAGCGATGGACGCCGGCAAATCCTCAATTTCCTGCTACCGGGCGACTTGATCGGGCTGCAGCAGGAGTTCACCGACGGCGCCATGCACGGCATCGAGGCGGTCACCGACATCAGCCTGTGCGTGTTTTCGCGTGAAAAATTGTGGGATCTGTTTCGCAGCTACCCCAGCCTGGGCTACGACATCACCTGGCTGGCCGCGCGCGAGGAGGGCATGGTCGATGACAACCTGCTGACGGCCGGGCGGCGCAACGCGACCGAGCGGGTAGCGATGCTGCTGATGCACCTGTACCGGCGGCTGGAGCGCCTGGGGCTGGCGCATGACGGCTCGGTGGCCTTTCCAATCAACCAGCAGCACGTCGCCGACACCCTGGGCCTGTCGCTGGTGCACACCAACAAGACCATGCGCCGCCTGCGCCGGCTCGGCCTGCACGAGATTCGCAACGGGCGGCTGTGGCTGCGCAACCCGAAGGCGCTGCAGCAGCTGGCCGACTATTACGACGTGCCGCTGCGCAAGGTGCCGCTGCTCTAGGGGGGAGCTGTTTAGGCGGGAAACGAATTTAAAGATAAAAATGCCTGTGGCGCAGGTAGGGCCTGCGCGCGCAGCTATTGATTCAGTAGCGAAAAGCTACCATCGGGAATGCTGGGATTGAAAGTCACGGTGATGTTGCAATAAGCATCGCCTGATCCGGCGGCGCCGCGCGCTGCGGCAGTGCCGGTCCACGGATAATCTTTTTCACGCGCTGCAGGCACTTTGCTGGCGCAAAGGATTTCTATTCCGTTCCCCGCCCGACTCCACAACTTGACTCCATAAAAAACTCCAAAGGAAACTTTTCAATGGCAACCCACCCCCTCGATGTCGTCATCATGGCCGCCGGCAAAGGCACGCGCATGAAAAGCCGCCTGCCCAAGGTCCTGCACCGCCTCGGCGGCCGGGCCCTGCTGGCGCATGTGATGGACTGCGCGGCGCAGCTGTCGGCGCGCCAAGCGGTCGTCGTCACCGGCCACGGCGCTATGGAAGTAGAGGCGGCCTGCGCAGGCAGGACGGGCGCCGCAGCCGGTTTGAGCCTGAAGTTCGCACGCCAGGAGCCGCAGTTGGGCACCGGCCATGCGGTGCAGCAGGCGCTGCCCGAGCTGCTGGATGACGGCATCACTCTCGTGCTGTCGGGCGACGTGCCGCTGACCCAGGCCGCCACGCTGCAGGCGCTGCTGGCCGAGTGCGACGGCCAGCGGCTGGCGCTGCTCACCCTGCGCATGGCCGACCCGACCGGCTACGGCCGCATCGTGCGCGCCGGCACGCAGGCGTCAAGCCAGGTGCGCGCCATCGTCGAGCACAAGGACGCCAGCGAGGCCGAGCGGGCCATCCAGGAAATCTACAGCGGCATCATGGCCGTGCCGACCCGGCTGCTGCGGCGCTGGCTGGCGCGGCTGGACAACCAAAATGCCCAGAACGAGTACTACCTGACCGACATTGTGAAGTTCGCGGCAGCCGACGGCGTGGCGGTGGTGGCCCACCAGATCACGGACGCGGCGCAGGTCGCCGGCGTCAACAGCCCGGTGCAGCTGGCCGAGCTGGAGCGGGTCTATCAGCAGCGGCTGGCCGTAGCGCTGATGGAGCAGGGCGTACGCCTGGCCGACCCGGCGCGGCTCGACGTGCGCGGACAGCTCACCTGCGGCCAGGATGTCGAGATCGACGTGAACTGCGTGTTTGAAGGCAGCGTCAGCCTGGGGCAAGGCGTGCGCATCGGGGCCAACTGCGTGATTGCCAACGCGCAGATTGCCGCCGGCGCGGTGATCCATCCGTTCACCCATATCGACGGCGAAAAATTGGGCGTGCAGGTCGGCGAGGGCGCGCTGGTCGGCCCGTTCGCCCGGCTGCGGCCCGGCGCCAACCTGGGCGCCGAGGTGCACATCGGCAATTTCGTCGAGGTCAAGAACTCGACGCTTGCAAAGGGCGCCAAGGCCAACCACCTGG
>JAQGNK010000114.1 GCA_028291905.1 Polaromonas sp. | reverse complement strand
AACAGCCCGAGCGCCTGGGCGTCCAGCGCGAAGTCGGCCTGCAGCGCCGCCGCCATCAGCGTGGCCACGGTGCGGTAGGCCTGGCTGAGCGAAAAGGCCGTCGTCAGCGCCAGCAGCATGACCCAGGCCGGGCGAAGCGAAGGCGCGGCGGCGGGCGGGGTGGCGCTGGGGGAGGGCGTGGGCACAGTGCTTTTCATCCTGGGTTGTTGCAGCGTTCCCTGCTGCGGGGCCATGAAGGCAGGGGCTGGGGCAGGGGCTCCGGCGCCAATCCTGCCTCAGTCTGGCCTTGCCTCACCGCATTCAACGCTTTGTACGGCTTGGCGCTACTGAGTTAATAGCTGCTGATGCATGCCGTGCCTGCGCTAGAGGTCTTTTTGATGCTGAAAATCAGCTGGGGGGCGAAGCCGGTGCGCGCTGATGCCCGCAGCCCGGTTTTTTCAGTCCCTGCGGACAATCCCGCCGGGCCAGCAGGCCGCATCGGTCACTCAATGATGGTGGCCGTGCTCGCCATGCACATGCTGGTGCGCGATTTCCTCGGCCGTTGCTTCGCGTACGTCCATCACCTTCAGGTTGAAGCGCAGCGCCTTGCCGGCCAGCGGATGGTTGGCGTCGAGCAGCACCGTGTCGCCCTTGATCTTGGAGACGTAGAACACCTGCTTGACGCCATCGGCGCCGTGGCCTTCGAGCTGGCCGCCGACCTTCACGCCGGGCGGAAACTGGCTGCGCGGGATCGTGCGCAGCAGGCTTTCGTCGCGCAGGCCGAAGGCGTCCTCTGCCGGCAGGGCCAGCGTGGTCTGGTAGCCCGGCTCCTGGCCTTCGAGCGCTTCCTCGATCTTGGGCAGGGTGTTGCCGTAGCCGCCGTGCAGATAAACCATCGGCTCCTTGTCGTCCTCGATCAGCTTGCCCTGGGCGTCGGACAGCTTGAAGCGCAGGGTGACAGCGGTGTTTTTTTCAATTTTCATGGGGGTGTGCTTTCAGGAATTGGGACCGCGGCGCGCCCGGTGGCGGCCTGGCGGGAGGCTGATCTTAGCAACGATGGCCGCTGGCCGGCCTGCCGGTTGCCCAAGGACCAGCGCCATCGTGCATGCATCCGGGAAAGAGGCCTACACGCTGCGCGCGCTGCCGCTGCGATAGTGAAAAATAATCTTTTTCCTGCCCATTCGCCATGCCCACTCCTTCGCCCGACATCGTTGAAACCATTGACCTGCTGTCGGCCGCCGCCAGCCCCAAGCCTTTGTTCGTGCTGCTGCACGATGCCGGCGGCTCGGCGGTGGACATGCTGGAGCTGGGCAATTTCCTGGGCGACGCCTTCGCCGAGGCGGCGGTGGTGATGCCCGAGGGCTTGAGTGGCCCGGCCGATGCCGGCCCGCCTGGGCAGGCCGATGCGCTGGCGCCAAGGGTCGAGCGGCTGGCCGCCTTCATCCGGGCGCAGCAGCAACGCTTCAATTCGCTGCAGTCCGACACCGCCCTGGTCGGCCATGGCGCCGGCGCCACCCTGGCGCTGGCGCTGAGCGCCGCGCATGACGGCCTGGTCGGCCGGGTGCTGGCGTTTGGCGGCCACTACGCCATCTGGCCAGCCGCCGCGCCGACGCTGACCACGCTGCACCTGCTGCATGGGCAGAACGACCGGGTGGCGCCGGTGGCCCGCGTGCGGCAGGATTTTGCGCACCTGATGGAGCTGGGCGCCGACGCGACGCTGGACGTGGCCAGCTCGCTGGGCCATGAACTGCATCCGGCGCTGATGGAGCAGGCGGTGACGCGGCTGCAGACCTGCGTGCCGCTGCGGTTCTGGAAGGCTTTGTAGCCGGGATTTGGCTGAATCTTGGCTTTGCGCAGGTGCTGCCTGCGCTGGTAGCTATTGAAATCGTAGCGTTTTAACTTGGCTTGGTGATTATTCTCGGCTTAGGTTTTTTCTGCTGTGGCGGGCCGGCCGGGGGTTGCCCGGCGGCAACACACTTGTCTTTTGCTTCGCCAAAAGAAAGTGAGCAAAGAAAAGGCGACCCGGCTGCCTAGGTCCCCTTCGCTTCGCTACGGTGCGACCTGCGCTGCCTCGAAAAAACGGGGGTCGAGTTCAAACTCGCTTAACTGCGTTGCGCTCAGACAATCGCTCGCCCTGATCCCGTTTTTTCGGGTCATCACAGGCCCAGGCAGAACGGGATTAAAGCCCACTCACCATGACCGGCAACGACTGGAGCAGCGCTTGTGATCGGCAAGGCGCAGCCAGTCGGTGACCATAACAAGCTGATCGGCACAGGGGACAACGGCATTGGCCGGGCAGCGCGGCAGTGATCAAGCTGGAAATGCCGAAAGTCAGGACATCGGCATAAAGCAAGAGATGGGCTTGAGCTGGCTGGGCCAAGCCGGCGCCATACCCACCCAATCAGCCTATAGCGCATGCATGCGCCGCACCGGAAAATATTCTTCAACTCATAAATATGGACACAAATGATCCACCCAGTTGTTGAATGCGCCATTAGCCCAGGGGCTTACTCTGAAATCAAGTCTGCGCTGATAGTCGCTGGCTACCACCATGCCATTACCGACGAAACAATTGATACGCATGGCCTGGCGCTGGTGGTACGCCCGACTGAGGGCGCAACGCCCGCGGTAGCAGCGCCGCACCCGGAAGAACTGGCCCGATGGCGCCTGGGCGCGCAGCGCTATGAAAAAGCTCGCGGGCTCAAACCCGTTCAGTGGATTGAGTTGCACAAGCGCAATCTGAACGGCGACCGTTTTGACCGCATGCTCGACGCGCTGCCCGCCGCAACTAAAGGAGAGCCAGGATGACCGCCCGCAAGCGCCCATCCCTTGCCGACCTGCGGCTCAACGACACAGTGCAGTGCATATATGGCCATGTCGCGTCGTCAGCCGGTGCCGTCAAGTTCCGCGCGCATCATGTCTGCGCCGAATGCACGGCAAGGCTCAAAGCCAAGGAAGTTCAAGCCGCCACGGCTTGAGTGCCTGCAATCCCGACCAACTGGCGCGAAATCACCCTGGCCTGCAACCAAGACCTTCAAAGCGATCAGCAGCTTGATGCTCCTGAATTCATAGCTGGCAGCGAAGGATATACCTGCGCCAGAGGGCTGTTTCATGCTTGAAGGGGGTTTGCTGGTCAAAATGAATGCGCTCTAGCGGGTTCGGGTTCGGGTTCGGGGGCGGGATCAATAGCCAGCGCTGTTGCATGAAAAACGCCTCTGGCGCAGGCACTGCTTGCGCAGAAAACTATTGGCAGGCCTGCACGGCCTTGCCCGCCAGCAACGGCTTGAGCGTGTCCAGGCGGCTTCGCATGGCGGTATCGGCGGCCGGCACCTTGAGCCACAGGCTGGGCAGTTCGGGGCGTTCCAGCACCACCCTGGCGCTGCGGATGCCGCGCGCGTTCATCTGCTCCAGCGCCGCCTGCGCCTCGGCCCTGGAGCCAAAGCTGCCCAGCGACAGGCCGGGGTTGAGCAGGGGGCTGATCGGGGGCTCGAAGGCCAGGCCGAGCTGCTGCAGCTTGCGGCGCTTGCGGTTCATGGCCTCCTTGCTGATGTACTTGCCCATGTAGATGATCCAGTGCACCGAGTCGCCGCTGCTCTCGAACGACCAGCTGCCCTCCGGCAAGCTGCTGCGCAGGCGCGGGCGCAGCGCATGGGCCTGCTGCTCGGTGAACACGCCCACCTGCAGGCATTGGGCGTTGGTGGCGGCCACGCTGACCACTTCGGGCACCGGCACGGCCATGGAAACCGCTGCCGGCGTGGGCCGGCGCACTGGCGGCACGGGGTTGGCGGGCAGCAGCTGCATCGCCTCGGGCCTGATCTGCCGGGCCAGCACCTCGGGCTCGGACTGGCGCGCCGGCCCATGGCCATCGGCGGACAGCAGTCCCTGGCCCCAGGCCAGGCACAGGCCGTTGGCCACCAGTAGCGCCAGTGCCGTCGCCCTCAGCATGGCGCCGCTTCGCCGGCCGACGGCCGCACGCTGACTTCGGAGCTGGTGACTTCCGTCATGCCCGCTGCGGTGTGCACCAGCAGGCCGCCTTGGGCGCTCACGCCGTGGGCCGTGCCCTGGACACCGCTTGACAGCTGCACGGCGCGGCCGGCCAGCACGTCGCGGGCCTCGAAACGCGCCTGGAACGGTGAAAAGCCGAACTGCCCGAAGGCCTGCACCGTCTGCACCAGCGCCGGCACGATGCGCAGCAGGGCCTGGGCCGCGTCGGCGCCGGGGTCGATGTCCAGCAGGCAGCCCGGCGGGACGGTGGCCGCTGCCGCTGCCGCGCTGGACTCCGCCGTCCCGAGCGCCACCGGCCGGATGTTCAGGCCCACGCCGATGACGACGTAGCGCAAGCCGTCCCAGCTGGCGGTTTCGACCAGGATGCCGCCCAGCTTGCGCTCGCCCTCTGGCGTGGACAGCCACAGGTCGTTGGGCCATTTCAGGCCGATGCGCGGCTTTTGCGCATGCCGCGCCTGGCCGGGCGGCGGCGGGTCGAGGCTTTCGGCCACGCTGATGCCGACCGCCAGCGACAGGCCTGACCAGTCAGCCGGCTGCAGGCACAGTCCGAGCGAGAACGTCAGGCTGCCGCCGCGCCGGCTTTGCCAGCTGCGGCCCAGCCGTCCGCGCCCGGCGCTTTGCTGCTCGGCCACCAGCAGCACCGGATCAAGCTGGGGCGGCTGGCCGGGGCTGCCCTTGAAGCGGCGCATCAGCTCGCTGCTGGTCGAATCGATCTCGGGCAGCACTTCCACCGTGAAGCCGGGCAGCTCGGGCGCCACGGCTTCCCAGATGGCCTCGGCAGGCCAGCGGATGGGAGCAAGGTGCGGGGAAGGTGTCACGGGCATGCGGCGAAGGGTAGGGTGGGCGCCTGCAAGGCTTGCCAGGCAGGCTGGGTAACCTGAAACAGGTGCTGGTTATGAATGCGTCTGGAGCTTAACCAAACCCCCGCAAAGGTCAAGGCCGAAAACCAGCCCCGCGCCGGCTTTAGTTTTCAGGCGGGCTGGCCGGCGGGCGTTGCCGATGGGGAATTTCCTGATGAGAGACTTGCCCCAGACAAAAACCGTCATTCCCGCGAAGGCGGTAAATCCAGCGCGGTAATTCAGCGTGACCTATCGATCACTTCTGGATTCCCGCCTTTGCTGAAATGACACGGAAATAAGCCTCTGCGCCCGGCGGGTAATCAGGTGGAGTTTGGCGGGCGCGCGGGCTTCTTTTTGCCTTTGGGCGCCAGCAGCGTGCCCCGGCAGCCGGGCGCGCCGCACCAGCATGGGTAGTCGGCCAGCAGCTTCGGCGTGTAGCGGGCGTCGATGATGAGGCCGTAGTCGTAGAACAGCTCTTCGCCGGCGGCGATGTTGCGCAGCGCCTTGATGAAGACCCGGCCGCCGCGCTCCTCGGCCTCGCAGTTGGGCTGGCAGCTGTGGTTGATCCAGCGCGACGAGTTGCCGCCCACGCTGGCATCGATGACGCGGCCGTCGTCGATGTGGAAGTAGAAGGTGTGGTTGGGCTGGGCCGGGTCGTGCGGATGGCGGGCAAGCGCCTCGGGCCAGCTGATGACCTCGCCCACGTACTCGATCAGCGTCTCGCCTTCGGCCAAGTCCTGCAATGCAAACACGCCCTTGCCATGCACGCCCGAGCGGCGGGTCTGGATGCGGCGTGCGGGCGGTAGCGGTGTAAGGGACAAAGGCGGCGAAGGCGGTGAAGAAGCCCGGTTTTTTGGCACGGCGGATTTTTTGGTATGGTTAATTCATGTGTGTGCGTGCGCCCCGGCGCGCATGCAGGCGCGAGGAAGCCGTATTGTAGTGACGCCTGCCGGCTCCATCTGGCAGCCGCTTCCCCGGCGCAGACCCAATAAAAAACCGCATTGATACAAGCGGGGAAACACTCCCCAAGATGGAAAAGTTAGAAAAAGTTTTATGAAAACACTGGTAATTGCCGAAAAACCTTCGGTGGCGCAAGACATCGTTCGCGCCCTCACGCCCACGGCGGGCAAGTTCGACAAGCACGACGAGTACTTTGAAAGCGACGACTGGATCATCACCTCGGCGGTCGGCCACCTGGTCGAGATTCAGGCGCCCGAGGAATTCGACGTGAAGCGCGGCAAATGGAGCTTCGCCAACCTGCCGGTGATTCCGCCGTATTTCGACTTGAAGCCGATGGACAAGACCAAAACGCGGCTCAACGCCATCGTCAAGCTGACCAAGCGCAAGGATGTCGGCGCGCTGGTCAATGCCTGCGACGCGGGCCGCGAGGGCGAGCTGATCTTCCGGCTGATCCAGCAATACGCCAACAGCAAGCACCCGGTGCGCCGGCTCTGGCTGCAGTCGATGACGCCGGCAGCCATCCGCGACGGCTTTGCCGCCCTGCGCAGCGACGCCCAGATGCTGCCACTGGCCGACGCGGCGCGCTGCCGCTCCGAGGCCGACTGGCTGGTCGGCATCAACGGCACGCGGGCCATGACGGCCTTCAATTCGCGCGACGGCGGCTTCTTTCTGACCACCGTGGGCCGGGTGCAGACGCCGACGCTGTCGGTGGTGGTCGAGCGGGAGGAAAAAATCCGCAAGTTTGTCAGCCGCGACTACTGGGAAATCCATGCCAGCTTCATGGCCGAGGCCGGCGACTATCCGGGCAAGTGGTTCGACCCGAAATGGAAGCGGTCGGCGCTGAATGCAGCCAATGCAGTGAACGCCGAAGCCGCCGAGCCCGACCCGGAGCTGCGCGCCGACCGGCTCTGGACCGAGCGCGAGGCCCGCGCCATCGCCGATGCGGTGCGCGGCCAGACGGCCACCGTGAGCGAGGAGTCCAAACCCACCACGCAGGCGCCGGGGCTGCTGTTCGACCTGACCTCGCTGCAGCGCGAAGCCAACGGCAAGTTCGGCTTTTCGGCCAAGACCACGTTGTCGATCGCGCAAAGCCTGTACGAGCGGCACAAGGCGCTGACTTATCCACGAACCGACTCGCGGGCGCTGCCCGAAGACTACCTGCCGGTGGTGAAGCAGACCTTCGAGATGCTCGCCAAGAGCGGCATGAGCCACCTGGCCCCGCATGCGGCCACGGCCATCAAGGGCAACTACATCAAGCCGAGCAAGCGGATTTTCGACAATGCCAAGGTCAGCGACCACTTCGCCATCATCCCGACGCTCCAAGCCCCGAGCGGCCTGTCGGACGCCGAGCAAAAGCTCTACGACCTGGTGGTGCGCCGCTTCATGGCGGTGTTTTTCCCGAACGCCGAATACCTGGTCACGACGCGGATCTCGGTGTCGGTCGGCCACAGCTTCAAGACTGAAGGAAAAGTCTTGGTCAAGCCAGGCTGGCTCGCCATCTACGGCAAGGAAGCCGCCGACGAGGTGGCCGACGCGAAAGAAGGCGACAAGGGCCAGAGCCTGGTGCCGGTCAAGCCCGGCGAGCGCGTCGGGGTCGAAGCGGCCGATGTGAAAGCCCTGAAGACCCGTCCGCCGGCCCGCTACAGCGAAGCGACGCTGCTCGGCGCGATGGAGGGCGCGGGCAAGACCATCGACGACGACGAGCTGCGCGAAGCGATGCAGGAAAAAGGCCTGGGCACGCCGGCCACCCGCGCCGCCACCATCGAAGGCCTGATCGCCGAGAAATACATGCTGCGCGAAGGCCGCGAGCTGATCCCGACGGCCAAGGCTTT
>JAQGNK010000104.1 GCA_028291905.1 Polaromonas sp. | reverse complement strand
TCCCAAGATGGGGGTTTTTGACATCATGGCCTCCTGATCATCGCTTGATGAAAAGGCGCTGGATTATTTGCTCACAGGTAAGTTCTTATCGCAATACTCGATCAGGAGTTCAGTCAGGACTCGTATTTTCCGTGCGGGATGCTGACCTGGCGGTCGGATTACGTAGGCACCTGCCGGGGGCGGGGGGTAACGTGTCATGACTGGCACGAGCGCGCCTGAGGCCACATATTCATGGGTAAGCCAATCGGGCAGGTAAGCGATCCCGAGCCCTGCTGTTGCCGCGCTGACTAAAGCTGTGCCGTTGTCAGCCTTAAAGCGCCCTTGCGGACGAACCATGATGATCTTGTCGCCATCCATGAGTTGCCAGGCTTCGGTGCCCTGCATGAGGGCCTGATGCGAGGCGAGCTCCTCCGGTGTCTCAGGCGACCCATGCGCCTTAACATAGGCTGGACTCGCGACGAGCTTCCCATAGACCGGGCAGATACGTCTTGCGATCAAGTTGGAGTCGTGAAGATAGCCGACCCGTATCGAACAATCGTAACCCTCCGCGATGAGATCGACGAAGCGATCGCTGTAACAAGTTTGGATGTGAAGCTGGGGGTGGCGTTTTGCCATTTCCGCGAGCACGGGAGCGAAGTGGGTCGGACCGAAAGAGAGCGGTGCAGCAACTCGCAAGCGGCCGCGAAGGACACCGGCAGGCAGGATCGTTTCCTTGGCCACCTCCATCTCGGTGCAGATTCTGGCTGCAAAGTCGCGGAATGTGGCCCCGGCTTCTGTAAGAGCAGTTCCGCGGGTGGATCGTGCAAGCAGCTGGACACCAAGTTCTGCTTCAAGCCGGAATAGCCGACGGCTGACGATCGACTTGGCCAGGCCAAGCCGGAGCGCGGCAGGCGAGATCCCTCCAGCATCGGCAACTTCTACAAATGTCTGTAGCTCTTCGATGTCCAATTCAACGTTCCTTTTATTTCCACAGCTCGTCAAAGAATGGTACTACCGTATCGAGCATGGGAAGGTGCTGGTACGAGTCCTGCGCGATGAGGTCGCCACAGCCATTCTGACCATGGCACTGCCGAGCCCCGCAAGCACCGGATACAGCTACCGGCACGCCCTGCCCGGATGGCGGGGACTGGCAGAGCTGACTATGCAGCGCCCCCTGCGAGGCATTCCACCCATTACATCCCGAAGGTCTTAGAGCGCCTCGCGTTTCGCACCGATTTCCGCGTTGACCGGCACCTGGAATTAAACGAAACGCTGATGTGCTGCCATGCCAAGGTGTTCCTCATTTTGCGACACATCTAGCCACGGATTGGCACTACCGTATCTAACACGGGAACAGCACAATGCTTGTTCCATGCAACGTCAACGCATGTTTATGTAACCAAACCCGCCCACAAGGCGACAAAGGATGTATCAATGACTTTTCGTAACGGCCTTACTTCGCTTCTTCGTCCAGAAGACTCCGTACTCGTTCTAATCGACCACCAGCCTTACCAACTCGCGAACGTGAACAGCCACGAACCGCAGATGGTGGTTAGCAATACAGCTGGCCTGGCGAAAGCCGCCAAGGCCTTCGGCGTGCCTACCATCCTGACGTTTGTGATTGCTGCCAGAGGCGGACTCCTCTTTCCACAAATCACCGAAGTCTTCCCCGGCCAAGAGGTGATCGATCGTACGTTTATCAATACCTGGCAGGATCCGAAGGTGGTGAACGCAGTCAAGGCGACGGGCCGCAAGCAGCTCATCATCGCTGGCCTGTGGACCGAGGTGTGCGTCGCGATGCCGGCCATCCAGGCCCTCGGCGAGGGCTGGGACGTTACCGTGGTCACCGACGCGTCGGGCGGTGTTTCAGTCGAGGCCCATCAGGTCGCCATCCAGCGCATGATCGCAGCCGGCGCGAACATGATGACCTGGCTGGCAGTGGCGGCCGAGTGGCAGCGCGACTGGGCTCGGGCTGATACAGCCGGCGCGCTGACGGAAGTGATCATTCAGCATGCCGGGGGCAGCGGCATCGCGTTCCTGTGGGAGCAGCAGCTGCTCAACACGCCTGTGCCTGGCAACGCAGGATGATCTGAGCAGGGACAAAGAGATTCCTGAGCGGCGCGGCGTGTCGCGAAAAGATTGATTGCTTTTCGCGCCTCATCATCTCTCCAGGAAGACCGGCATGCCTGGATGCAGGCCGTCGGTTTGATCAACGACCGCTAGCCGCATTGACTTTGCAATGCTGAGGTTCGAGGCCAGGCACGCCTTCGGCAAACCTGGCCAGCTGCTCTAACGTTGGATTTCAACAGGCTCGGCACGCGCATGGCCGGGCATTGCGTTCCGCCATTGCTCGCGACTGCCAGCCGGATTGATTGCGCTATCTATTTCTTAAAAGAAAGCACCATGGAATGTCGATAGATCGTTTCCCCATTGGATTGGAAATGAATGTTTCCTACCCTACATTTCAGGTCGGTCTGACGCTGCTGTCAGTAACGCAGTTGAGATTCGAGATCAAGGAAGGGCCATTCGCGCGGGCCGAGACGGTGGAGATCCATGTCGTACCGCTCGGCAACAGCCTCTTCGCTGTCAGCTGGCAGGAAAAGGACGGTGCGACAGTGACAAATGTCCAGGATTACGATCGCGGCCTGATCCACTCGCACGCGACGCTGCCTGACGGTCAGTTTCTGCGGATGACCGGGACATTGGCGGTCACTCGCCCCCCCGATCATGTCTTCGATGACCGTCCCCAGCGCAACAAGGCGCTGGTGTCCGAGGCGATGACTTCATTGTTCCAGCGTCATGACGCAACAGCAGTGGAGCGCCTCTATGCTCCAAATTACATTCAGCACAATCCCAACATTCCTCAGGGTCGCGACGCGTTGCAGGCGCTCGTCGCTGACTTATCGAAAACCGTCTTCTACGAGCCCGGCTTGATCATCGCCGAAGGCGATTTGGTCGCCATCCATGGACGCATCCGAGGCTGGGCGGACGCACCGCAGGTGGTGGTCGATCTTTTCCGGATAGAAGACGGCAGGCTGGCTGAGCATTGGGACGTGTTGCAGGACGAGGTGCCAGTGACGGCGGCAAACGGCGACATCTCAATGTTCGATCCCAGGGAAGCAGCGCACCGCACTCGCTCCACAACGGCGCGGACGGCGGAAGATGAGGGCAACTGACAACACTCTTGTTGCCTGATGCGCAAGTTTTTCACTTTTCCCGGGTCTTGCTCCTTCCCCCGCTGAGGAAGGTTGGGATGGGGGCAGCGGTGGCCGAACGCCAGCCGCCTGTTAATTCATGCTGGCTTGACGCATGCCAGCGGACAAGGTGGGTTGGGGCCGGATTCGGGGAGGCCCCCATCCCTGCCTTCCCCCAGCGGGGGAAGGAGTCAGGCGGGGAGCCTGACGTTCAATACGCGCGGCGGTTGTCGGTCAGAGCGGATTTGCTCTAGCGGTGCGCTACCCAATGGTTGATTCATCAATTAACCATGTCTCTAATTTTTCCGGCCGCCCATAAAAAACGGGTGAACACAGTGCTGGTCGTGTTCACCCGGTCCTGTATCAGCTGCGAAAAAGTGCGGCGGGCTGATGCTTCAGCTTGCGCAGCGCCTCGCGGCGCAGCGGCTCAATGCTTGGCCGGCAGCGAATTCGCCAGGAAAAACCGCAGCATCTCCGCCGTCGCATCCGGCCCCTGCGCATCGGTGTAGGAACCCCGCGCGCTGCCGCCCGACCAGGCGTGGCCGGCGCCATGCACCGCCCAGTGCTCGGCCACGACGCGGCCGTCGGCCTCCTTGTAGAGGCGCTGGGTGTAGTCGCGGCCGTTGGGGCTGCGGGCGCGCCTGGACTCGGGCTTGGCGGCGCCGGCGCTGGCCGACAGCACATGCTCGCCGTTGGCTGGGTTCACCGTCGCGTCGCTGTCGCCGTGGAAGACGATGGTCGGCGGGCTGGCCGTGGTGCGGGCGGCCGTCGGCGCGGCACCGCTTTGCATCACGCCCAGGGCGGTCTGCACATTGCTGGCCGAGCCGGTCGGCAGGCCCGAATGCACGCCGACGGCGGCGAACAGGTCGGGGTAGGCATCGCCCAGGATTGCCGCCATCGCGCCGCCGGCCGACAGGCCCGCGACATAGACGCGCGCCGGGTCGATGTTGTAGCGGCTCATCACATCGCGGGTCATGCCGGCGAGCAGCGCCGGTTCGCCCCGGCCGCGCTTTTGGTGGTTGTGCTTGAACCAGTTCCAGCAGCGCGACGAGTTGGCATGCTGCGTCTGCGCCGGGTAGAGCACGTAGAAGCCGCGCGCCAGCGCCGCCTCGTTCATCTGGGTGCCGGCGGCGAAGTCGTCGGGGTTCTGGGTGCAGCCGTGCAGCATCAGCACCAGCGGCAGGGGTTCGGTGAAGGACTCCGGCGGAATGTAGAGCTTGTACTCGCGCGAGCCGGCGCTGGCTTCGGCGTGGCTGCCGGTGATGAACTGGCCGGCGGGGCCGGGCTTGACCGTCGGGGCGGGCTGGACGGGCTGCTTGCGCGCTGCCGGGGCGCCGCCGACTTCATGCGCCTCCACGTCGATGATGTTGAGGTCGTCGACGGTCGACGCCGTGGGCAGGGCCGCGCCGGCCAGGGCGGCCTGGATGGCGGCGGTGGCGGCCTGCAGGTTGCCGCCCTGCATCAGCCGGGTCGCCTCGGCCATCGAGCTCTGGAAAGAGGCGTTGATCGGGTTGCCAGCCGGTTTCTGGCCGGCGGACAGCAGCTGCAGGGATTGCAGCGAGGGCATCGACTGCAGTGACGGCATGGAGTGCAGCGGATTGGCGCCGCCCTCCTGCTGGTGCTGTGCGGCGGCGGCCATGGCTTTTTGCGTGGCGCTCTGGGCCAGGCGGGTGGCTTCGGACATGAAGCGTTCAAAGGTCGGGTTCATGGTGTGTCCTTTCTAGGGAACGGGGTGGAAAACAGGATGAAGGATGAGGATGAAAAACAGGGGAATCAGGCTGGGAACGGCGATGGACATCAGCGGATGCGGCGGGCCAGTGCCGCCTTCACGGCCGGGCTGGCATGCAGCGCGCCCAGCACCACCACCGAATCGATGGCGGCCAGGGCGAGCTCGGGGGTGACATCGAGCGCGATGGTGGCCAGGCCGAGGACACGGATCTGCAGCGCCTCGCCCGACGCCTGCACGGCGCGCAGGTCGTCGGCCGAGAAATGCTGGATACCCAGCACCAGCGTCTTGCGGGCCACCACCTGCCGCACCACCTCGGCATGGTTGCCCAGCTGGTTGCGGATGGCGGTGCGGATCAGGTCGGTGCGGTTGGCGTAAAAGCCTTCCTGCACCAGCAGGTCGATCTGGCCGAGATCGACATAGCCCAGGTTGATGGTGATTTTTTCGTCGGCCGGTTTGACGGCGGCGACATGGGAAGTGGTTTTTGCTGGCATGGTACCATCTTATTACCATCCAAGTGGATGGTACATGGCTGTTTCTATTCTTTACATCCTGCCGAACAAAACTGACTTGCTATCATTTAAATAGCTTCAAGAGCAGATATTCCGTGCGCAAAAAGCCTATTTCATTCATTATTTTCATAATTAACGCTGAAAACCGCCCGCAACACGCTCAGTAGTGCGGCGGCAGGTCGTCGCCGGCCCGGCTCAGGACGGCGCCCCCGCTGCCGGCGTCGGGCAGCTGCTGGCGCAGCCGGGCCAGTTCGCGGATCAGCGCGTCGATCTGCTGCTGCTGGCGGATGATGACCAGGTTGAGCTGGTCAAGCAGGTCTTCGTTGAAGCTGGCCTTGATCTCCAGGTCGGTCAGGCGCTGGTCAATGGCGTTGGTGGCATCGGTGGGGAGGTCGGTGGGGTGCATGCGGCTATTGGACACGAGCCCGGCGCTTGTCCGCCCTTGCCCTTACCCTTGCCTGGTGCGCTTGAGCCACTGCCGCATGCCAGAATTAATCCTGGCATCCGGCCACCGCCCGGCCATCGCCCTGCCCGACCCAGTGCAGGCCCTCAGCTCGCGCAACGAATGAACGCCCGCCCATGCAACACAACATTCCGCTGATCACCACGATTGCCGCCGGCTTCGGCATGGCGCTGGTCCTGGGCTTCGTCGCCGAGCGGATCAAGGTGCCGGCGCTGGTCGGCTACCTGGTCGCTGGCATCGTCATCGGCCCGGCCACGCCGGGCTTCGTGGCCGATGCGCACATCGCCTCGCAGCTGTCGGAGATCGGCGTGATGCTGCTGATGTTCGGCGTCGGGCTGCATTTTTCGCTGCGCGACCTGCTGGCGGTCCGGCGCATCGCCATTCCCGGCGCGGTGGTGCAGATGGGCCTGGCGACCCTGCTGGGCATGGGCCTGGCGGGGTGGTGGGGCTGGAGCTGGGGCGCCGGCCTGATCTTCGGTCTGTCTCTTTCCTGCGCCAGCACCGTGGTGCTGCTCAAGGCGCTGGAGGCGCGCGGCGTGCTCGACACCATGAACGGGCGCATCGCGGTGGGCTGGCTGGTGGTCGAAGACCTGGCCACCGTGCTGGTTCTGGTACTGCTGCCGCCGCTGGCCGGCGTGCTGGGCGGCCAGCCGGCCGCCGAGGGCGCGGCGCCGCTGTGGCGCACCATCGGGCAGACGCTGCTCAGCGTATCGGCCTTCATCGCCTTGATGCTCATCGTCGGGCGCCGCGCCCTGCCGTGGATGCTGTGGCAGGTAGCGCGGACCGGATCGCGGGAGCTGTTCACCCTGTCGATCGTGGCCACGGCCATCGGTATTGCCTACGGCGCCTCTGCGCTGTTCAGCGTGTCGTTCGCCTTGGGCGCTTTTTTTGCCGGCATGGTGATGCGCGAGTCCGAGTTCAGCCACCGCGCGGCCAAGGAATCGCTGCCGCTGCGCGATGCGTTCTCGGTGCTGTTCTTCGTCTCGGTCGGCATGCTGTTCGAGCCGGCGATCCTGCTGACGGAGCCGCTGCATGTGCTGGGCGTGGTGGCCATCATCATTCTGGGCAAGTCGATGGCGGCGCTGGTGCTGGCGCTGGCGTTTCGCTACCCGCTCAACACCGCCCTGACGGTGGCGGCCAGCCTGGCGCAGATCGGCGAGTTCTCTTTCATCCTGGCCGGGCTGGGGCTGTCGCTCGGCCTGCTGCCGGCCGAAGGCATGAGCCTGGTGCTGGCCGGCGCGCTGATCTCGATGGCGCTCAATCCCCTGCTGTTCGCCGGCATTGCCCCGCTGCGGCGCTGGCTGCTCGACCGCTCCGCGCTGGCGCGCCAGCTGGAGCAGCGGGACGACCCGTATGCCGAACTGCCGGTGAGCACCGAGCGCAAGTACCTGGAGGGGCAGGTGGTGCTGGTCGGCTATGGCCGGGTCGGGCGGCGCATTGCCAGGGCGCTGGAGGCACGCGGCATTCCCTACGTGGTCGCCGAGCAGAACCGCGAGCTGGTGGAGGATTTGCGGCACCGGGGCAAAGCCGCCGTGTGGGGCGATGCGGCCGAGCCGGCGGTGCTGGTGCAGGCGCATGTCGCCAACGCGGCCATGCTGGTGGTGGCCACGCCCGACACGCTGCAGGTGCGCCAGATGGCCGACACGGCCCGCATGCTCAACCCGGACATCGAGATCGTGCTGCGCAGCCACAACGAGGACGAGTCGCAGCTGCTGCGCCGGGACGGCATCGGCACGGTGTTCTTTGGCGAGGAGGAACTGGCAAAAAACATGGCCGGCCATGTGCTCGAACGGTTTGCGGCGGCATCGCTGGCACCGGCGCCAGAACACGCATGATGCATCCGCTGCCAGCGCAGTATTTTTGCTATTGATTCAATAGCTTGCTGCGCAGGCTGTGCAAGCGCAGCGGGTGTTTTTCATTCATCATCGGCCGGGACACGGCTTTGGCCTGGCGCCCACATGGCGTCAAGCGTCATGCCTGGGCAGCAAGCAGCAGCCCTCATTGCGTCAAAAGCCCAGGCCGATCCCCACGCCGCCGAAGCCCCGGCCGCCCCAGCTTCCCAGGCCGATGCCGATGCTAGTGCGCGGAAACCGGCGCGCCTGCTCGACGGGCACACCATTCAGGTCTTGCGCCGTCGTCGCGGGAGGAGTGGCGGCCTGGGTCGAGCTGGGGTCCGGAGTGGTGGCCGCTGGCGCGGTGGCGCAGCCGGCGAGCGAAGCCAGGAGCAGGCTGGCAACAGCAAAGACAAGCAATTTTTTCATCGCAAAACTCCTACAGCTTAAGTAGCTGGAAATAGTAGGAGTTGCCCGCTGCCGGCGCAGCAAAAATCCCATAAAGCCATGGCGGCGTTCAGGTCATGGACTAGTGTCGATGACCTCGGCCGTGGCAACCGTCAAGCGCCAGCCGACATGGGTGAGGCAGGCGCGGCGCGGTTGCTCATCCGCCCGGGGCGTCGTAGGCCGGACGGATGCGGGTTTTCTTGGCTACGCCCGACGGCGTGAACAGGATGACGAATTCGGCGCTGGCCCTTGAGTCGGCGCTTCGGGCCGGCCGGTCCCGATAGACCCAGACTTCAAACCCGCTGTCGAAGCGGACCACGGTGGCCCGGCCCAGCGCGGCCAGCACATCGGCCTGGGTGGATTTGCCGGGAACGACGATCTGCTGCGCGCTTTGCATCGATAGCGCGGGGTCGCGAAACGCCGGCGCCTTGCCAGACGGGGCCAGCAGCCCGCCAGGGCCTGCGCAGCCGGCCAGCCAGTGGCAAGCCAACAATGCCAGCGCCAGGCCGGCGCCCGGCGGCCGCCTGCTGGTCAAAGGCCGCATCGTCATCATTCATCCTCCATGAACTCGAACGCCACCAGCGTGTCGTCGGGCCAGCTGCGGTCGCCCAGCGGCAGGATGTAGGTGCGGTCCACCAGCACCTCGCAGTCGCAGTAGGGCAAGTCGCCCGGCAGGTTCGGGTCGTCGCTGGCGTTGGCATAGAGCTTGTCGATGGCCAGGATTTCCCGGCGCTCGCCGTTCACCAGGGCGACGCTGAACACCGGCCGGTCGGCAAAGAACAGGTAGAGCGGCGCCTTGCCGTCGCAATACGCCGGCGTGTACAGCACCGACTTGACCAGCTGACCGACGAGGTTGCTGCTGTTGGACACCAGGCCGGCCTCCATCCCGACCTTGCATTCAAGCCGCAGGTCGCCCAGCCGCCGGGTGTTGGGCGGCAGGCCGGGCGTGCGGATTTCGGTGCGCCAGGTCATGCTCTGGCGCTTGCGGTTCGGGATGACCTGCGCATTTTCTTCAAGCGCCTGTGGGTTGCGCGGCAGGGTAAAGGTGTGGTCGGGCGCGATGGGCACCTCGAATTCCACGCGCGAGCCGACCACCGCCAGCTCGATGTTGTTCAGGTCGGTGTCCGGGCGGCGCGGCAGCAGCTTGAAGCGCAGCGCGGCCTGGGGCGCCAGGGCGCTGCGCTGCTGCTCGAACAGGTCCATGCCCTTGACCATCTTGCGGTAGGACTTTTCCACCGGGTCGCGGTTGGCCTTGGCCGCCACCGTGACCGGCGCCAGGGTCGGGGCGCTTTTGTCCTGCACCGCCGCGCGCCCGTCCACGGCGGACAAGGCCAGCAGGCAGGCAGCTTGAATCGCCAGGCTGATCCGGAAAGGTGTGGGCATGTCGAAAAACTGTTTTCGTGATGAAAACCAAACCATAAACCGGGCGGGCGATGGCGTCAAACCGCAGCGCCGCCACCGGGTTGAGGCTGCCTGGCTTTGTGTAGCGCCGTCAGCTACGGCATGCACACATCTTGCCGTGTCCGGTTCTGCTCCTTCCCCCGCTGGGGGAAGGAGCCAAGAAGCAGCGCGCCCTGACAGGATGTGTGCATACGATAGCCAGCGGGGGAAGGAGAAACACGGAAGCGGCAAACTTGCGCGATTTAGCATGAAAAGTGACTCCAGCGCAGACAGCGCTTGCGCAAGCAGCTATTCATTCTGTAGCGAGCTGACTACCGGCATCAGCCGCGCATCAGCTCGCCGCCGCCCGCAGCAGCCGGTCGCGCACGCCGTCCCAGGGCTCGTCATCGGGCGGGTTTTCTATCCAGATCAGCTTGGCACCCTGGGCGTCGAAATGGCGCAGCACGGCGAACAGCTGCTGGGCGGTGGCCGGCGCGTCGTCGGGCATGCGGCGGTACAGCACTTTTGTCGATTTGATGCCAAACAGCGTGCGCGCATAGACCGCGATATGCGCGGCGTCGGCGCCCAGCACGTCGAGCGCGGTCTTGATGGCGCTGGCGTCCATCAGGCGGACTTTCGCGTTGGGCGCGTAGTGCGCTTCAAGCGTGCCGGAAGCGCGGGGCGCGCTGCCCATGGCGGCCTGCAGGTCGTCCTTGTGCAGCACCGGCTCGCCGCAGGCCGCCTCCAGCTGCGCGCGGGTCAGCACGCCGGGGCGCAGCAGCACCGGCTGGCTGCGGGTGCAATCGACGATGCTGGACTCGATGCCGACCGCGCACGGCCCGCCGTCGAGCACCAGCAAATCATCGCCGAACTCCTCGGCCACATGCCGGGCAGTGGTCGGGCTGACCCGGCCGAAGCGGTTGGCGCTGGGCCCGGCCACGCCGCTCACGCCCACCTCCAGGCAGGCTTTCAAAAAAGCCAGCGCCACCGGATGCGCCGGGCAGCGCAGGCCGATGGAGTCTTGCCCGCCGGCAGCGGCGGCAGCCATGCCGCCCCGGCGCGGCAGAATCACCGTCAGCGGGCCGGGCCAGAAGGCCTGCATCAGCCGGGCGGCGAAGGGCGGCACGCTGCTGGCGTAGCCATCGACCTGCGCGCTATCGGCCACATGAACGATCAGCGGGTGGTCGGCGGGCCGGCCCTTGGCCTTGAAGATGCCGGCCACCGCCGCGTCGCTGGACGCATCGGCGCCCAGGCCATAGACGGTTTCGGTCGGAAAGCCGACCAGCCCGCCGGCCTGGATGCGCCGGGCGGCCTCAGGAATCGCCTGGGGATCGGTGCCGGGCAGGATCATGCGCCGCCTTCAAAACCGGGCAGGCCCAGGATGTCGGCCGCCTGCCGCGCCGTGGCTTTCACGCCGGCCACGTCGGCGCCGGTGATCGTCAGGTGGCCCATCTTGCGGCCCGGCCTGGCGTCCGTTTTGCCGTAGAGGTGCAGGTGCGCGCCGGGCAGCGCCAGCGCCGCCTGCCAGTCGGGCGTGCGCGGCTGGCCAGTGGCGTCAAGCCACGCGTCGCCCAGGAGGTTGAGCATGATGGCCTTTGAGTGCTGGCGCGGCTGGGGCAGCGGCAGGCCGGCCATCGCATGCACCTGCAGGTCAAACTGCGACACGTCGCAGGCGTCGAGCGTGTAGTGGCCGCTGTTGTGCGGGCGCGGCGCCATCTCGTTGACGACCAGCGCGCCGTGTTCGCTGCCGTCGTCGATGACGAAGAACTCGACGCACAGCACGCCGACGTAGCCGATGTGATGCGCTATGGATTCGGTAGCTGCCTGCGCACGCTCGGCAAGCGCTGCGGGCATGTTTCCTTCGTAAGCCTCGGTGACGGCCAGGATGCCGTCCACATGCACGTTGCGCTGCGGCGCAAAGCGCACGATGGCGCCATTCCAGCCCCGCGCCACGATGACCGAGCATTCGGCCTTGAGCGGCAGCATCTTTTCCAGCACGCAGGCTACCCGCTCCAGCTCGACCCAGGCGGCGGCCAGCTCGGCTGCATCCCTGACCCTTATCTGGCCCTTGCCGTCGTAGCCCATGCGGGCGGTCTTCAAGATGCCGGGCAGCAGGTCGGCGGGCACGGCCTGCAGGTCGGCCGGCGTCTGGATGACGGCATACGGGGCGCAGCTGACGCCGGCCACGCCGGCCGAGGCGGTGAAGTGCGATTTTTCCTGGATGCGGTCCTGCGCAATGCCGACCGCCGCCGCGCCGGGCGCGACCGGGCGGCTGGCCGCCAGCGTCTGCAGCGCGGCGGCCGGCACGTTCTCGAATTCGGTGGTGACGGCGCCGCACAGCGCGGCCAGTTGCGCCAGGCCCTGCGCATCGCGGTAGCCGGCCTGGATGTGGTGATGGCTGACGCGGCCGGCCGGGCTGTGCGCGTCGGGGTCGAGCACCGCCGTGAAATAGCCCAGGCGCTGGGCCGCATGCACGAACATCCGGCCGAGCTGGCCGCCGCCCATCACGCCCAGCGTGGCCGGCTGGCCGGCTGCATCGACCGTGCCGGGAAAAATCGGCAGCGCGCTCATGCCGGCGGCAGCGTCATGGCGCGGGCGGCTTCGGTCTGCTCGGCGCGAAACGCCTGCAGCTGGTCCGCCAGGGTTTTGTCGTGCAGGGCCAGCATGGCCACGGCAAACAGCGCTGCATTGGCCGCGCCGGCGTTGCCGATGGCAAAGGTGGCGACCGGAATGCCCTTGGGCATCTGCACGATGCTGTGCAGCGAATCGACGCCCTGCAGATGCTTGCTGGCCACCGGCACGCCGAGCACCGGCACGGTGGTCTTGGCCGCCAGCATGCCTGGCAGGTGGGCCGCGCCGCCCGCGCCGGCGATGATCGCCTGCAGGCCGCGGCCAGAGGCGGCTTCGGCATAGGCGAACAGGTCGTCGGGCATGCGGTGGGCCGATACCACCCGCGCCTCGTGGGCAATGCCGAACTGCTGCAGCAGCTGCACCGCATGCTGCATCGTGTCCCAATCGCTGCTGGAGCCCATCACCACGCCCACCAGGGGGCTTGCCGGGTTGTTTGTTGTCGTCATAAGGGGGAAGAGTTTCAGGTCTTGCTGGAGGTTTGCGGGCGGGTCGGGCCGGAGGCGCTGATTTTACCGGCTGGGCGCGCCGGGCCGGTGCCCGGCCGGCACCGCCTGCATGCTATCGTCTTGCCTGCCGCGAGGCTGGCCTTGATTTCTCTGGCGCCTTCCTTCGCCCTGCCCCGGCAGGCCCGGCCCGCTGGCCGCCCTGCTGCTTGAAAACCCTTTGCCCAACCCCACTTCCCCACCATCATGATCGATGTCACCCTTGCCAATTTCCAGGACGAAGTCATTACGGCTTCCATGACCACACCGGTACTGGTCGATTTCTGGGCGCCCTGGTGCGCGCCCTGCAAGTCGCTCGGCCCCATCCTTGAAAAGGTCGAGGCAGCGTACGCCGGCCGCTTCAAGCTGGTCAAGATCGACTCCGACCAGGAGCAGCAGCTGGGCACCGCCTTCGGCATCCGCAGCATCCCGACCTGCATCCTGGTGGTCAACGGCCAGCCGGTCGATGGCTTCACCGGCGCCCTGCCCGAAGGCAAGATCAAGGAATTCCTCGACAAGCACCTGCCGCCCGCCATCGAGGAGGAGCCCGAGCCCGAGGAAGCTGACGACCTGGCCAATGCCGACCCCGAAGCCGCGCTGGAAAAGCTGCAGCATGCGGTGGCCACCAACCCGGCCGATGACAATGCCCGCTTCGACTATGTCAAGCTGCTGCTGAGCCTGGGCTACGAGGACGAGGCCAAGGTGGCCTTTGCGCCGGTGATTGCCCAGACCGGCACGGTGCGGCGCTTCGACGCGCTCAAGCGCTGGATGGATGCTCTTGATTTCATAGCTGTCAGCGCAGACGCTGCAAGCGCAGGAGCCGTATTTGATGCAAAAATCGCCGCCAACAAACGTGATTTCGACGCCAGGTTCGACAAGGCCCGCTGGCTGATGGCAAGCCAGCGCTGGACTGACGCGCTCGACGAGCTGCTGGAAATCCTGATGCGCGATAAGGCCTGGTCCGACGGCCTGGCGCGCAAGACCTACATCGCCGTCCTCGACATCATGGAGCAGCCCAAGCCCAAGGTCGCCGACGGCCAGATTCCGCCGGAAGACCCGGTGGTGGCAAGCTACCGCCGCCGCCTGAGCAGCGTGGTGCTGAGCTAGGAGCCGTTGCCACGCTGCCGTAGCGTTGCTTCGAATTGCGCCAGCACGGCATCGAAGACGCTGGGTTTCGCAGGCTTCGTCAAATGCAGGTCAAAACCTGCCTTGCTGGACCTTCGGCGGTCGCCCTCGCTTCCCCAGCCGGTCAGGGCGACCAGCAGCGCATCCTTCAAGGCCGGCATGGCCCGAAAACGCCTCGCCACTTCATAGCCGTTCATTCCCGGCAACCCGATGTCGAGAAAAACAATCTCGGGAGAAAACTCGATGGCCACCGCCAGCGCTTCAGGCCCATCGAAGGCGGTACGGGTCGAATGGCCTGAAAGCGCCAGCAGCCTGGCAAGCGCCTGGGCGCCGTCGACGCTGTCATCCACCACAAGAATTCGACGGGCCACCAGCGGCAAGGAGAGGCTTGCAGGCTTTTCCAGCTCAATCGCCGGCGCGGCAGCGACGGGCAAGCGGAGCACGAAAGTGCTGCCCTTGCCAATCCCGGCGCTTTCGGCAACGACCGTGCCGCCGTGCATTTCGACCAGCTGCTTGACCAGCGCCAGGCCGATGCCCAGCCCTCCCTGGGCGCGCTCAAGCGTCTGGTTGACCTGTGTGAACATGTCAAACACCGAGACGAGCATATTGTCAGGAATGCCCAGGCCTGCATCGCTCACCCGAATGACAGCGTCGCCCCCTTCCTGGCGCGCAGCCACTGTGATGACGCCGCCCTTGCCGCTGTATTTTGCGGAATTGTTCAGGAGATTTCCGATGACCTGTGTCAGCCTGGCCGGATCGACTTCAAGCCATAGCGGCAGCGCTGGCAAGTCGATCTTCAAGGTGTGATGGCCGGCAAGCAGATGCGGCCGCGCGGCCTCAACCGCCGCGTCGACAAGGGCGCTCACCAAAACATGTTCGGGGCGCAGCAGCACTTTGCCGGTCGTGATGCGGGAAACATCGAGCAGATCATCAATCAGCCTCGCCATCTGGGCCAGTTGGCGCTCCATGATGTCCAGGGTATCGGGCAGGGTGTCCGCATTCTTTGACAGCCGGAGCACCTGGAGCGCCGTGCGAACAGGCGCCAGCGGGTTACGCAACTCGTGCGCCAGTGTGGCGATGAACTCGTCCTTTCGCCGGTCGGCTTCAGCCAGCGATTTTTCGCTGCGGCGCAGTGCTGCGTTTCGATCCAATAACTCTCGTGCCATTGCCAGGCGCTCGATGGCGTTTTCAATGGTTCTGGTCAGGACGGGTGGCGTCAGCCAGTCCTTGGCGATGTAATCCTGGGCGCCGGCACGAAGCACCATGCGACCGGCTTCCAGCTCCGGACCTCCCGTCAACACCACCACAGGACACACGGGCAGCCCATCCGGGCCAGCCAGGTCGTCAAGCACGTCCAGCGCATCCATGTCAGGCAAGTTGTAATCGAGCAGCACGCAGTCTGGCAGCAGCCCGGCAGCCAAGACAGCTTTAATACCCGCCGTGCCGGTTTCGGCTTCAATAAAAATCCAGCGGCGATCCGAGCCGAGAAGAAGCAGCCGATGCAGCTCGCTGCGGTCATCCGGGCTGTCGTCGATGACCACCACCTGCCAGCTCCGAAGCGGCGTCGCGGTCATGGACAGGCTTTGCTGTCGCACAGATTCAGGCCATCGGACACTAGCGTTCATCCTTGCCTGGCAAGGTAAAGTAAAAAGTCGTTCCCTTGCCGGGCAGCGAGTCCAGCCACAATTTGCCGTGGTGGCGCTCCACCAGCTTGCGGGCCACCGTCAACCCGGCGCCGGTACCGCCGCCGTATTCATCACGGCCGTGCAGGCGCTTGAAAAGCTTGAATATCTGTGCAAACTGCTTGGCCGGGATGCCGATGCCGTTGTCGGAGACGTAGTAAATCGTGTGCTGCTGCGAGCCTTGCGGACAGCCGGGCCTGGGGTGGCTTTCTATGGCGGCGATGCTGCCAACCTCGACCCGCTTCAAAGCCGAGTCGCTGTATTTCAATGCATTCGACACAATATTCACAAATATTTCCCGGCACCATGCCCGGTTGCACTGGATGGTGGGCAGCAACCGGGGCACGGCAAGTTCCAATTGTCCTTGGACAGGCTGACCAACCATCAGCACAGCTTCTGCCACTATTTCGTTGAGATCGACGGTTTCCATGATGGAATCCGCCGTGCCGACCTGTGAAAAATGCAGCAGCGACTCCAGCAGGCCGTCCATTCGCAGCGCAAGCCGCCTCATGCGGTCCAGCTTGGTGCGGTCTTTTTCATCCGGCAGCGCGGCCTCTTCCATCAGCTGGAAAGCATACTGATGAATGCCGCGCAAAGGCTCCTTGATGTCATGGCTGGCCACATACTTGAAAACATCCAGCTCTTCCTTGCTGCGGGCCAGCTCGGCCTTCAACATCAGGCGCCGCTCGGCCTGCTCCACCACGATTTCCACCAGCTGCACACGCAAGGCGGCCACCGCCTCAAGCTCGAGCTGCTTCCAGGGCAGCGAAGACTCCTGAACAGACTCGACGAACACCTCAAAATTGCGGCGCGGAATGGGACGGGGCCCGTTTGGGCCCTGCACCGTGGACTTGCTGGCGTGTGGCACGCCTGCCCAATTCACGGCTTGCAGGGTCTGCGGCTTGAACCACAGCATCAGGTCGCGTCCGCTGCGCGACAGCGGCAATGCCAGCAAGCCGCTGGCCACGGCGGCAAAGTCTTTTGCGCTGGAATAGGCTCGCGCCAGGTTGACCGTGGCATACAGCGGCTTTGAACCTGAAGAAAACTTGGCCTCGCTCAGCCATTGGCCCAATCCTTCCAGCTGCGCCGCATCAGGGGTTGCGCCCAGGCAGCGCCAGCGGCCCTGGTGGTAGAGGGCAGCGCCGCCCGCGTCGACGCCGTCAAGCAGAGAAGGCGAGCCATTGACCAGGCTGGCCAGGCCGCCCTCGCCGGCCGCCGCCATCACCAGCTGCCGGTGCACCGCCTCCAGCTTCAACCGGTAGGCAACATGCTCCCGGTCTTCAGCGGCATGGTGCTGGAGCGAGATCACCTGGGCTAAAAATTCGCAGGCCGAGCGCACTTGGTAGGAATGGTATTTCGGCCCGGCATAGTAGAGGCAGGAAATCAGGCCCCAGAGATGCTCGCCGCGGCGGATGGACATCGTGAGCGTGGCGGCAACGCCCATGTTGCGGTAGTACTGGGTGCACATGAGCGATACACCGCGCAGGAAGCAATAAGTCATGTCGAGCGGCTGGCCGGTGTCTGGGTTGACCAGCGGCGTCATCTCGGCCAGCGCATCGGACATATCGGGAATCGGCCGCAGCCAGATCTTGCTGAATATGTCGCGCGCAGGCTTGGGAACGTCTTCGGCCGGATAGTTGACGCCAAGCCACGAGTCCAGGTCAGGCCGCCTGCTTTCCGCGAACACCTCGCCGTGGCCGTCCTCGTGAAACTTATAGACCAGGACTCGGTCCATGCCGGTGAGTTCGCGGATTTCTTCTGCCGCCAGATCGCAAAATTGCGACAGGGACGCCGCCGTCTGAAGCCGGGTCACGGTTTTTTTAACCAATGCGTAATAGTCCGGGCTGACCGCATCGGTACGGCCTGTCACCTCGAATTCGAGAATCACCACGCCCTCAAGGGTGTGGGCCGTCACATCGAGCATGCCTGCCAGCTTGCAGCCGGCAAAGCCGCCACTCAAGGTTAAAAGATAGAGCGGGTTGCGATCGACCGGCTGGGTCAGCAGCAGCGTGCGCAACTGAGCCTCGCCGTCGGTGCCGATCAATGCGCCGACGGGCTGGCCCAACAGCATGCCGACAGGGCAGCCCAGCACGGCCTGGGCGTTGTCGCTGGCCTGCACAACGCACAGATCGGCCAGCCGCAGCACGAGCAGCGCGCCATGGGCCTGCACGCAGCCTGGCGTCTGCACCGGTTCGCTGTCGCAGTCAGTGATCTCCAGGCCATGCCGCTTGACGCTGTAAGCAGCCTGGCCAGGTTCAGGAGGCAACCGTAGCAGGTTCATGTCGGCGTTGGTCATGCGTTTGCTTCAGTCAGATTTATTTGGTGGAGGGCAAACTCTTCCAAATTCGCTCCCGCTCCAGCAGGTGCGTGGATTCAAGCATGAGGCTTGCTTTTTTCGCACCAGTGCTGCAATGCCTCGAAGGTGGCGCATGCCGAGCGGATGATGTCGCCGTCCTGGTTTTCAACTGAGGAAAAGGCAGCCATCGCGGCCCTGAATTCGAGCCACATGGTCCCGGTCTGCTCGCCGTATCCGTAAAAGAACCGGCCTCCGGATGCGGGCGTCAGCGCCAGTTTTTTCTGCACATGGCGGCTGATGAGCACTCCGCCCAAGGTAGCGCCTTCCAGCACATACACGCAACCAAAAAACTCGGCGGCGCCATGCAGGGGCGGTAAATCGGGGCAAAGTGGCAACTGCTCGGCAGGTTGCCGGTCAAGGGGACTTAAATCCAGCTTTAAAAACGGTGCTTTAAAAAGATTTTTAAAATCTAGCCATTTTTTAACCGGGCTGCGCGCCCCGAAGATGCGATCTTCGACTGGCTTGTAGAAACCGTAAAACTGCCCAAGCCTTTGGCAGTAGGCCTCAAG
>JAQGNK010000411.1 GCA_028291905.1 Polaromonas sp. | reverse complement strand
CGCGCCGGATCGTCCCCGGTCTTTTGGTTCACCAGCGGCCAAGGGTTGGCCGTCAAATACTGCGCCGACTGCAGCCAGGCAAAAAGCGAGGCGATGACGATGACCGCCTGGCGGCAGCTCCCGTGCGACAGGGGCCCGCGAAACGGCGCCCAGCCGGGTGTGCCGGGCGCGGCGCGCGCCCGCGAAATCCACTGGGGCGGGATGTTCTGCAAAAACGCCATGAAGGCCATGCAGTCGTCGACCTGCATCCGTGCCAGCGTTGACCCGCCGCGCTCGTACTGCAGCCACAGCAGCAGGCGCGTGGCTTCGCGCTGGTAGACCTTCACGGTCGCGGCCGAGCCGGCCCTGGCCTGGATCCAGCTTTGCACCGCTTCGAGGTCGCTGCTGGCTTGGAGCAGAGAAGAAGAAGAAGGGCGCAAGCGCCCGGACGGCGGGCCATGACGCTCTTCGAGCACCAGGCCGCTGGCCAGTGGCATCGAGGCAGGGCTGGAGGCGCCAGGGGCGCTAGGAGAGCGAAAGAGGCTGGGCGTGGATTTCAAGGCAAAGAGCGGCTTGGGCAGCGGTGTCTGGCGCGGCAGGAGCGTGGCCAGGTGGCGCTCGAGGCGCCTAGCCTTGGCTACGCCGATGGCCGATAGACTCCTCCACCACACGCCGCCGGCGGCAATCCGGCTGCCCAGAGCACCCAGCGTGAGGATGCCCGCGGTGATCAGGCGCTGGGCCGTCGTGTCGTCGAACCAGCCGGCCACCAGGTCGCTCGGCTGCGGCGTCTCGGCCGCCAGCCCTTCCAGGCGGCGCAGGAGTTCGAGCTGGCGCTGCCTCAGGCGCTGGCCGCGCGCGGCTTTTCGGTCGACGGGATAGGCCTCCTCGTAGAGCACCAGCGCTTCGGCTTCGCTAAACCCCTCCAGGCCGTGCCCGGCCACGAAGTCGTCCAAGGGGGGCCGCTGGGCAGCAGCGGTCGCCTGCAGGCGCAGGCCGACCAGGCGCCAGGCGGCTTCGCCCCGGCGCCGGGCCACGGCGCGCACGGCGTCGACGGCTTCCTGGTGGGCCGTCACCGCCTCGTGGCCGTGCTCAATGCCTAGGTAGCGCCGGGCGCATTCGCCCAGCTCGAGCCCTTCGGCGCAGGCGCGCAGATGCGCAAAGTGGTGCGGCCCCAGGCGGTGCACAAAGCGCGCGCCGGGGGAGCACGAAGAGCTCAAGGTAGTCATGGCGGAATTGATGGCTCGACCTTTCAAAAGGGCCGCGCGGCCTGGGGTGGAGAAGGGGGCAAACAAGCAGTGAAGCGGGCGCCTCAGAAGGGCTGTGCTTTCAACAGAAACACTATTTTCACTATGCTATTTTGCCCTGAGACAGCAGCAGTCATACGCCTTGCCCTGCTTCATCAGTCTTGCAAAACGCTTGCGGGTGGTTGGCGGCTGCGGGCTGATCGCGAGGCTGTGGCGATTGAGTCGCAGCGCTCCCAAGGAGCTGAAGATGGATTTTTCCTGTGGAGCCGCCGGGCGTGTCATGCTGCACGATTAAACAGCACTGCAGCATTACGTTGTCGGGGCCAGCGAGCAGCATAGGAGCGACGTCGCGCAGGCGCGCACGGACTGGGCAGCCGGGCAGAGCAAACTCGGGCAGAGGCAGGGGCGGCTGATCTTTCTGGACGAGACGTGGTCCACCACCAGCATAACGCCCCTGCGTGGCCGCTCGCCCAAGGGCCAGCGCTGCCTGGGGCACGCGCCTGCTGGACACCTGCACACTACGACGCTAGTGCTGGACAGACCGATCAACGGTCCGGCGTTTGTGGCCTGGGGCGAGCATTTTCTAGTGCCCGCGCTGCGCGCGGGCGACACGGTGGTGATAGATAACCTCAGCTCGCACAAGGTCGCCGGCGTCAAACCGGCCATCGAGGCCGCAGGCGCGGCACTGCGCTTTCTGCTGCCGTACAGCCCGGACTTCAACCCCATCGAACAGGTGGTTGCCAAGCTCAAAACGATGCTGCGCAGCGCCTAGGCCCGCACGATGGAGACACTGTGGGACACCCTCGGCGTAAGCAGCCAGCGAACACAGCTTGACGCCAGCGGTCAAGGCTGAGCAGGCTGCCAGCGGTGGGACAGCAGCTGGGCGATCTGGCTGCTCTTTTGTGTCGGCAGCCGGGTTAGCACATCCTTGAGGTAGACATAGGGGTCATGCCCATTGAGCCTGGCGCTTTAGATGAGGCTCATGATGGCCGCGGCGCGCTGCCCGGCCCTGAGTGAGCCGACGAATAGCCAATTGGCCCTGCCAACGCAATCGGTCGAATTTGATTTTCTATCCAGTTGTTGTCCACGGGCAGGCGCCCGTCATCCAGGAAACGCGTGAGCGCCCTCAGCGCCTCAAGCTGTAATCGAGCGCCTTGGCCGTGGCCGAGGCGTCCAGTATTTGGCTGCGCTGGAGCACCATCCACTGGTGCAGCGCATCGGACAGTGGTTTGGATTTGGCCTGGCGGATGCGCTGGCGCTCATCCGCGAGCAGGTGTTTGACCTCGCGCTCGATCTCGTAGAGCTGGGCGATGTAGTGCAGCGCTTGAGCTGCGATCTGGCTCTGGTGGTTCGCATGCAGCTCGAACAAATGACGCCTGGCGTGCGCCATGCAGCCAGCCTCCTGGATGCCGCCGGCAAATCCGGCCTTGTACCCACCATAGTCGTCCCACACCAGCGTGCCTTTCCAATCGCCCAGAAAGGCCCTGGCATGCAGGCCGGCGCGGCTTTCGCAAAAGTCATAAACCACGGCCTTCAGGTCTTCAAAGGCGCCCGGCGCGTAGGCCCAGAAGTAGGCCCGGTGCGTCTTGCCGTTGCCGGGCTTGAGCATCTGCACGGTCGTCTCGTCGGCGTGCAGCACTTTGCCAAGCTTGGAGCTGCCCGGCCATTGGCAGTTGCCCCAATTGCCCCGCCTCTTCAGGTGATCGTGATAATGCCCGCCTCGCCCATGCGCTGCCAGGGCAGGCCCAGCACTAGCGCGTCGAGCTGCTCACGTCCCAGGGTGCAATTGGCAGTGTTCTGCGAAGGCCAGATGAACTTGCCCTGGTGCAGCCGTCGCGCGGCCAGCCAGATGCCAATGCCGTCGTGCAC
>JAQGNK010000060.1 GCA_028291905.1 Polaromonas sp. | reverse complement strand
GGGGCGACTGCAGGGCGCTGTGCAGCACGCTGGCCAGCTGGGCGGCGTCCTTCACATTCACCGCCTCGCAGCCCTGGCCCCGGGCCAGCGCCAGGAAGTCCAGCTCGGGCAGGTCGGTTCCCTGCAGCGTCTCGCCGGGTTGGAAGCCGAAGGTCGGCGCGAACTCCTGCAGCGCGGCATAGCGGCGGTTCTTCAGGATGATGAAGGTGATCGGCAGCTTCAGCTGCGCCGCGCTCCACAGCGCCTGGATCGAATACATGCTGGAGCCGTCGCCCAGCAGGCCGATGATCTTTGCGTCCGGCCGCGCCAACGCCACCCCGACGGCGGCCGGCATGGCGTAGCCCAGGCCGCCGCTGCACATGGTGTAGAAGGTTTCGCTGTGCAGGATCGGCAGGTAGCCCTGCATTACCGGGCGCGAGCTGGGCGCTTCCTCGACGATGACAGAGCGCGCATCGCGCACCTCGGCCAGCGTCTGCATAACGAAGGCCACGCTCATCAGCTCGCCGGGCGCCGCTGCTTCGGCGCGGGCGCGGGGCTTGCGAAGTGCAGGGGATTCGCGCTCTGCCAGCGCCGGCGCCGCCGGGCGCGCCAGCAAATCCTGCACGCCCAGGCGGATGCCGCCCACGGCCGAGGTGCCCTCGGGCGCCCAGGCGGCAATCGATGGGTCTTCGATCAACTGCACCAGCTCGGCGCCGGCGGGCAGGTGCGGGCCGGCGCCCTCGACGTGGTAGGTGAAGGCGGCGGCGCCCAGCGCAAACACCACGTCATGCCCGGCCAGCAGCGCGACGATCTTTTCGCGCATCGCGGGCAAAAAGCCGGCGAACAGCCGGTGGTCTTCCGGAAAGCTGCAGCGGCCCGACATCGGCGCGACCCAGACGGCGGCGTTGTGCCGCTCGGCCAGCTGCACCACCTCATCCCAGGCGCGGTCCCGGTCCACGGCGGCGCCGACGACGAAGGCCGGGCGTTCAGCCGCGTCCAGCGCGTCGCCAATCGCGGCCAGCAGCTGCGGCTCGGGCCGGGTTTCGGTGCTGACGCGGCGCGGCGCCACCGGCTCGCAAGCGCGCGACCAGTCATCGGCCGGAATCGACACCAGCACCGGGCCGCGCGGCTGCTGCATGGCGATGTAGTAGGCGCGGGCAATCGCCAGCGGCACGTCCTCGGCCCGGGCCGGCTCGATGCTCCACTTGACATACGGCTTGGGCAGCTCGGTCGCCTGGCCCGAGAACAGGAAGGGATCAAACGGCAGGATCGAGCGGGCCTGCTGGCCGGCGGTGATCACCATCGGCGTGCGGTTCTTGTGGGCGGTGAAGATGTTGCCCATGGCATGGCCGACGCCGGCGGCCGAATGCAGGTTGACAAAGGCGGCGTTGTGCGTGGCCTGGGCGTAGCCGTCGGCCATGCCAACCACGACCGCCTCCTGCAGGCCCAGCACATAGCGGAAGTCTTCGGGAAAATCGAGGAACAGCGGCAGCTCGGTCGAGCCGGGGTTGCCGAAGATCGTGGTCATCTTGAAGGCGCGCAGCAGATCGAGCACGGCTTCGCGGACAGTGGTGGTCATCAAGTGGGTTTCCAGTCAGGCGAAGGGGATAGGGAAAGAAGTCAGGGGCAGGGCATGATCTTCGGCGTCATGGCGCCATAAATCAATAAACTACCCAGACTATCGACTATTCGCCAGATGCATATCAACGACATTGACCTCAACCTGCTGCGGCTGTTCGACGCGGTGTACCGGACCCGCAGCGTCAGCCGCGCCGCCGAGCTGCTCGGCCTGACGCAGCCGGCCACCAGCCAGGGCCTGAGCCGGCTGCGGCTGCTGGTGAAGGATGCGCTGTTCGTGCGCGCGCCGGGGGGCGTTGCCCCCACGCCCCGCGCCGAGCGGCTGGCCGTCGCCGTGCAGTCGGCGCTGGCCGGACTGGAGCAGGCGCTGAACGAGGCCGAGCAGTTCCTGCCGGCCGAGGCGGCCAAGGTGTTTCGCATCCACATGAGCGACATCGGCGAGGCCCGTTTTTTGCCCGACCTGATGGTCGCGCTGCGCCGGCTGGCGCCCGGCGTGCGGATCGAAAGCTCGCCGCTGGCCAGCGCAGACATCGCCCAGGCGCTCGACAGCGGGCGCATCGACTTCGCCTTCGGCTTCCTGCCCACGGTCAAGGACACGCAGCGGGTGCAGCTGCTGAACGACCGCTACATCGTGCTGCTGCGCGCCGGCCATCCTTTCATCAAAAAGCGGCGCGGCGGCCAGGCGCTGCTGGACGACCTGCGCCAGCTGGAGTTCGTGGCGGTGCGCACCCATTCCGACACGCTGCGCATCCTGCAGCTGCTGCGGCTGCAGGACCGGCTGCGCCTGAGCACCGAGCACTTCATGGTGCTGCCGGCGATTGTCAAGGCCACCGATCTGGCGGTGGTGATGCCGCGCAACATCGCACAGCTCTTTGCAGAAGCGGGCGGCTACGCCATCATCGAGCCGCCGTTCCCGCTGCGCGACTTCACCGTGTCGCTGCACTGGAGCCGGCGCTTCGAGGCCGATCCGGGCAACCAGTGGCTGCGCCAGCTCATCGTCGGGCTGTTTGCCCAGGCGTCCGGCGGCAGGCCTGGCGGATAAGGGCGGCCGGTTCGCTGCGCTGCTTTGACCGCCAGGGCCGAAGCCAAGGCTCATCCGCGTTGCAACACCGCCCCCGCCGCAAGGAAAGTCATTGAACCGGCGCATGCGCCGCCTGGTGCCGGCGCCAGGCCGCCGGCGGCGAGCCGTATTCGCGCCGGAAGGCTCGGCTGAACGCGGTGTCGGTCTGGTAGCCCACATCCTCGGCGATCCGCGCCAGCGGCGCATTGCTGCGGCGCAGGAGGTTGGCGGCCAGCAGCATCCGCCACTGGGTCAGGTACTGGATCGGCGAGCTTCCCACCAAGTGCTGAAAGCGTTCGGCCAGCACCGAGCGTGACGTGCCGGCGCTGCGCGCCAGCTCGTCCAGCGTCCAGGCGTGCGCAGGCTGCTGGTGCAGGGAATTGAGCGCGGCGCCGACGATGCGGTCACTCACGCCGGCCAGCCAGCCGGTGCGTTCCTCGCCGTGGCTGTTCATGTACAGCCGCAGCACCTCGATGAAAAGCACCTCGGCCAGCTTGGCCAGCACGCCGGCGCCGCCGGGCCGGGGCGAGCGCGCCTCGGCCAGCGCATAGCGCACCGACGCTTCCAGCCAGGCGCCAGCGTCCGAGCCGCGCACATTGACCCTGAGCAGCGGCGGCAGGCCTGCCAGCAGCAGCCGCGCCAGCCGGTCATCGCAGGCCAGGTAGCCGCACACCAGGCGCGTCGTGGGGCCGCCGCCGCCATAGGCCAGCTGGCGCGGGCGGCGCGACAGCATCTCCGCCAGCCGCCCGCCGGCGGCCGGCGCCACGCCCGGCGCGGAACTCATGCGATGCGCATCGCCCTGCGGAAAGACGATGGCGTCGCCGGCCACCAGCCGCAAGGGCGGCGCATTCGCCAGCTCGGCATAGCATTCGCCTTCGGTGATCAGGTGAAAGATCACCACCTTCTCGGCGCCTGGCTCCAGCAGCGGCGCCACCGACCCGGCGGCCGGCGACTGGTAGCACCAGGGCGCGGTGAACCGTGCATTGATGAAGATGGCCCCGACCAGCCGAACCACCCGGAGGGTCTCCGACAGGGCATCCATCATTCGCCACCAACTTCGATGCGCAGGCTCATCGGCACCGCTTCCTGCACTGCGCCGGACACGGGCGAGCAGCGGTGGCTGTCCCGGACCAGGGCGCGCAGCCGTTCCGCCGGCACCCCGCGCGCGCCAATGCGCACTAGCAGCCGCACCGCCAGCGGCCGGGCCGGCACCGCTTCGCCGTCGGCATCCGCCATGCCCAGCAGGCCGCGTGTGTCCGAGCGGCTGCTGGCCTGCAGTTCAAGCATGTCCAGTTCTATGCCTTCAGCGGCCGCCGCCATGGCGATGCGGGTGGCGGTGCAGGAGGCAAGGCCCGCGCGAAACAGCCAGCCCGGCGTGACCTGGTCGCCGCTGCCGCCCAGTTCGCCGGGCATGTCGGTCTGCACCTGCATGCCGTTCGCATGGCTGGCGATGATCCGCGTGCCGCCATGCCAGCGCGCCGTGGCCGGCGCGTCGTCATGAATGCCGGCCTCGGGATGGCGCCGCAGCACCGACTCGACGCGCTGCAATGCGCCTGCAATGTCCTGCGCTGCCATCACGGCCTCCAGTTCGTGTTGAAAAGGATTTTTATTATGAAAGCCGCCCTGTGCCGCGTCAACAAACCCCCGGACGGCGTGCGCTAGGGGCGGCGCTACGGTGCGCAGCCCCAAGCCCGGCCCCAAACACGCATCGGACATGCCGCCGCAGCCGGACGCTCGGGCAGGCAATGCAGACGCTCGGGCAGGACGCCAGGCCGCCACATGCCTAGAGTAGGCCGCAGGGAGGGACCAATCCTTACAACCCTTACCCTGCGCCGCCAACGGCGGCGCCTGCCGGCTCACTAATCCACAGGAGAAATTGACATGAATGCACCCACTGCCCTCACTGACCTCATTGCCCTGAAAAGCCGCCAGCAGACGGCCTGGGCCAGCGGCGACTACGCCATCATCGGCACCACCCTGCAAATCGTCGGCGAGCAGCTGGCCGAAGCCTGCGACCTGCGCTGGGACGAGCGCGTCCTCGACGTGGCGGCCGGCAACGGCAATGCGACCCTGGCGGCGGCCCGGCGCGGCTGCAAGGTGACATCGACCGACTACGTGGAGGCGCTGCTCCAGCGCGGCGCCGAGCGGGCGCGGGCCGAAGGGCTGGAGGTGGCCTTCCAGGTCGCCGACGCCGAGGCGCTGCCGTTCGCCGACGCCAGCTTCGACGCCGTGCTGTCGACCTTCGGCGTGATGTTCACGCCCAACCAGTCGCAGGCCGCCGCCGAGCTGGCCCGGGTCTGCCGGCCGGGCGGGCGCATCGGCCTGGCCAACTGGACGCCCGAAGGCTTCATCGGCCAAGTCTTTAAGACCCTGGGGCGCTACCTGCCGCCGCCGCCCGATGTGCAGCCGCCCTCTCGCTGGGGCGTGGAGGGCCACTTGCGCACCTTCTTTGGCGACAGCGCCGGCGCCTTGCAGATCACGCCCCGGCAATTCAACTTTCGCTACCGCTCGGCCGCCCATTTCATCGAGGTCTTCAGAACCTGGTACGGGCCGGTCCACAAAGCCTTTGCGGCGCTGCCGCTAGATAAGGCCACGGCGCTTGAAAACGACCTGACCGAATTGATGACGCGCCTGAACCGGGGCGGCGCCGGCTCGCTGGTGGTGCCGAGCGACTACCTGGAAGTGGTCATCACGCGGCGTTGAAAGCGTCAAGGCGTTGTGCAGGTCAGCTGGCATGGAGATGCATCGAAGGCCCGATGCCCGATTGGTGCGCGGCGCGGCGCAATTGCCGCCATGCCCAGCACCGGGTGATGCTGGCTAGCCGCTCCGCTCCGCTGGGGCGGCGGCGCCATTCGCTTGGCGCTCAAACGCGGGAAAGCGCGCATGAAAAGTGGTTCCCGCCTCGGCCGACGATTCGACCACCACGGCGCCACCGTGCGCCTTGGCGATTTCGCTGACGATGAACAGGCCCAGCCCGACGCCCCGGCTGGCCTGGCTGCCGGCGCCGCGGACCATCGGCGCGAACAGGCTGCCCATCAGTTCGGCCGGAATCGGCTTGCCTTCGTTGTGCACGCTGACTTCAAAGCCACCCGCCACAAAGCGCGAGGCGACCACGACCGGCCTGTCGGGCGCACCGTAAGCCATGGCGTTGGACACCAGGTTGCCGATCAGCTGCATCAACCGGTCGGCGTCGGCGGTGCAGCTGCCTTCGCCCTCGTGCCGGTGCTCCAACTGGCGCCCCGGATAAGCCGCCGCCAGTTCCTCGACGCTTTCCGACATCAGCTGGTGCAGCTGGACCGGCAGGCGTGACAGGCTAAGGCCCTGGCCAATCCGGGCCTGGGTGAAATCCAGCAGATCGGCAATCAGGCGTTCAGCCCGGCCGACCGAGTTGTTGATGCGGCCCAGCACCTTGCGCTGGTTGGGCGTTGCCTCGCCCCGCTCCAGGAGGTAAGTTCCCATCTTGATGGCCGACAGCGGGTTGCGCAGGTCGTGGCTGACGATGCCCACCATCTGCTCGGCAAACAGCGCCCGGTCCTCGGCCATGGCCCGCTGGCGGCTGGTTTCGGCCTGGGCCAGGATCAGTGCCTGCTGGGCCTGCTGCTCCCTGGCCGCCAGTTCTTCGGCGCGCTTTCGCGCCAGCACCAGTTCGTGCTCGTACTTGTGCCGGTCCGTGGCCACGAAAACGGCGATTTCATGGCGCAGCTGCGCCCCGCTCATGCGGCGAACTGCATTGAGCAGCACCGGGATGGTATGGCCTTGACGATGCACTATGTCGAGCTTCACCTCGGCAATCGAGCCCTGCATGTGCAGCAGCGGCGTCCAGTGCGTCTGGTGAAAAATACGCCCGCCCATGGTGAGCAGTTCCTGTAGCTTGCGAAGGCCGGCCAGCTCGTCGATGGAGTAGCCGACCCAGCCGCAAAACGTGGCGTTGGCGCGGCGGATCATGCCGTCGCCGCCGGTCACCAGCAGTCCGCAGGCGGCATGCTCGAAAAGCGCATCGGCCGTCAACGGCGACGGGTCGTCAGCTGGCATGGCCCCAGTCACCCAGCGTGAGCAGGAAATCGTTGATGGCCGCCGTGCTGGCGCTCGGCTCGCTCAGGTGAGGGCAGTGGCCGACGTTGTCGATGATGCGCAGCATGTTCCGGGGCAGCGTGCGATGCAGATATTCGCCAACGGACAAGGGCGCAATCAGGTCGTCGCTGCACTGCAGCACCAGGGTGGGCGTCTGAAGTCGGGGCACCTCTGCCCGATGGTCCGACAGGAAGGTCACCCGGGCGAAATGCTTGGCGATTTCCGGGTCGGTGCGGCAAAAGCTGTTGGTCAGCTCCACGCCCAGCTCGGGTTGCTTTGGCGCGCCCATGATGGCTGGCGCCATGTTGCTCGACCAGCCGAGGTAATTGCTCTCCAGTGTTTCAAGCAGCGACTCGATGTCCTGCCGGGTAAAGCCGCCCACGTAGTCGCCATCGTTGATGTAGCAGGGCGACGGGCCAATCATGATCTGCGCCGCAAATCGTGAAGGCGCCTTCAGGCCGGCCAGCAGGCCGATCATGGTGCTGACCGAATGGCCGACATAAATGACCGGGCCGGTGGCGAACTCGGCGATGACCTCGAGCATGTCGTCCGCATGGCCGTGCAACGTGCCGTACTTCTGGCGGTCGTAGACCGACAGGTCGGACTGGCCGCTGCCCGCCAAATCGAGCAGCACAGTGCGAAACCGGCTCTCGAAAGCGGGCGCGACCAGGCGCCACATGTTCTGGTCGCAGCCGAAACCGTGGACAAACACCATGGTCGCCGGGCCGTCGCCCCGGATGCGGATGTTGTGGCGTCGCTGCAGCGTGCTGGACAAATCAGAGCGCTCAGCCACGCTTGGGTATCTCCAGGCCCCTGGCCACCGCCGGCCGCGCCACGAACGCCGCCAGCACCCGCAGCACATTCGGGAAGTCGTTGATGCCCACCAGCTCGCCCGCCTCGTAGAAGCCGATCAGGTTGCGAATCCAGGGAAAGCTGGCGATGTCGGCGATGGTGTAGGCGTCGCCCATGATCCAGTCGCGGCCTTCGAGGCGTTGGTCCAGCACGCCGAGCAGGCGCTTGGCTTCGGCCACATAGCGGTCCCTGGGGCGCCTGTCCTCGTAGTCCTTGCCGGCGAACTTGTGGAAGAAGCCGAGCTGGCCGAACATCGGGCCGATGCCGCCCATCTGGAACATCACCCACTGGATCGTCTCGATGCGGCCAGCGGCGTCCTGCGGGATGAACTGGCCGGTTTTTTCAGCCAGGTAGAGCAGGATGGCGCCGGACTCGAACAGCGCCAGCGGCTGGCCGCCAGGGCCGTCCGGGTCGATGATGGCCGGAATCTTGTTGTTGGGGTTGAGCGAGATGAACTCGGGCGTCAGCTGGTCGTTGGTCTGGAAGTTGACCAGGTGCGGCTCGTAGGCCAGGCCAGTTTCCTCCAGCAGGATCGACACCTTCACGCCGTTGGGCGTGGGCAGTGAATACAGCTGCAGCCGCTCGGGGTGCTGGGCCGGCCATTTCTGGGTGATGGGGAAGTCGGACAGGCTGGAAGGGGGAAGGGAGGTCATGAATATCCTTGGGATCAGGCCTGCCGGCATTACGCCGCTGGCCTGCTGTTTTTGGTTGTTGAGCAGCAAAAAGAGCCCAATATAAACGTCCGCCCTGGATTTTGTTGGCGTGAGGGGATGAGAGGCCCGCTGGCCTGGTCTTGAACGGAGTCCCCCGCTTTGGTCGAAGGCGGGTCGTGGCCGGAACCGGCAGCGCTGGCGCCATCCAGATACTGCTCAGGCCTTCCCCAAACACTGCTCAGCTGCCGCATGGCCCCCAAGCGCGCGCAGCACATTCTCCGCCGTCGCGGGCGCCTCCAGCCGCACCGGTTGGCCGTCGCCTCGCGCCGTCGCCACCGCGTCGCGCAGCGCCTCGAACACGCTGATGGCCAGCATGAAGGGCGGCTCGCCGACCGCCTTGCTGCCGAACACGTTGTCCTCGCGGTTCGGCTCGGGCCAGAAATCGACCTTGAAATGCGCCGGAATGTCGCCGGTGGACGGAATCTTGTAGGTGCTGGGCGCGTGGGTGGTCAGCAGGCCTTTTTCATTCCAGACCAGCTGCTCGGTGGTGAGCCAGCCCATGCCCTGCACGAAGCCGCCCTCGATCTGGCCGAGGTCGATGGCCGGGTTGATGCTGTTGCCCACGTCGTGCAGGATGTCCACTTTCAGCACCCGGCTCTCGCCGGTGAGCAGGTCGATGGCGACCTCGGTGCAGGCCGCGCCGTAGGCGAAGTAGTAGAACGGCCGGCCGGTCAGCGTGGTCTTGTCGTAATGGATCTTGGGCGTGCGGTAAAAGCCGTCGCTCCAGAGCTGAATGCGGTTGGCATAGGCCAGTTTCACGACTTCGGTGAAGGGACGGCTGCTGACGGGCGTGAAGACCTGGCCGCCGGCGAACTGCACCGCGCCGGCGCTGCAGCCGTCCAGCCCGGCGACGAACTGGGCCAGGTTGCTCCGCACCTGGCGGGCGGCGTACTGCGCGGCCCTGGCATTCAAATCCGTGCCGGCCGAGGCGGCGGTGGCCGAGGCATTGGGCACCTTGCCGGTGTCGCTGGCGGTGGCCAGCACCTGCTCGAAAGCAATTCCCAGCTCATCGGCGACGATCTGGCAGACCTTGGTGTTCAGGCCCTGGCCCATTTCGGTGCCGCCGTGGTTGACCTGGCAGGAGCCGTCGGTATAGACATGCACCAGCGCGCCGGCCTGGTTGAACAGCGTGGCGGTGAAGGAAATGCCGAATTTCACCGGCGTGAGGGCGATGCCGCGCTTGATGACGGGGCTGGTTGAATTCCATGCCGAAATCGCCTCCCGCCTGTGCCGGTACTGCGAGGTCAGCTCCAGTTTTGATAGCAAGGGTTCGAGGATGTTGTCCTCGACTGTCATCTGGTAATGGGTGACGTTGCGCTCCTCGATGCCGTAGAGGTTGCGCCGCCGCACGTCGAGTGGGTCCAGCCCCAGCTGGCGGGCAATGTCGCCCATGATGGCCTCGGTCACGATCATGCCCTGCGGCCCGCCGAAACCGCGAAACGCGGTGTGGCTCTGGGTGTGGGTCTTGCAGCGGTAGGAGGCGATCTCGACGTTTTCGAGAAAGTAGGCGTTGTCGGCATGGAACACGGCGCGGTCGGCCACCGGGCCGGACAGGTCGGCGCTGAAGCCGCAATTGACCGCCATCATCAGCTTGAGGCCGCTGATCA
>JAQGNK010000052.1 GCA_028291905.1 Polaromonas sp. | reverse complement strand
TTGCGGCGCGCCTTGGCCACCATGTCGCAGATGCGCAGGGTCTGCGCCGCCAGGTCCGCCGGGGTCTTCACCACCGGCAGCTGCAGCTGCACCAGGCCCACCACGACCCCGTTGCGTGATTTGTTCAAGCCTCCAAGTCCACTCATCGCCAGCTCCTTTATTTAACGTGTGGATGACAATTCGCCGGGGCTGCCCACGGCCACGCTGCCCGGCTTGCAGGTCAGCACCAAAATAACCAGCGTCAGCAGATAAGGCACCGTGTTGAACAGGTGGTAGCCCCAGCCAAAACCGGCCGACTGCAGCGCCGGGCCAATCGCGCCGGCGCCGCCGAACAGGGCGGCCGCGCCGATGCAGCGCAGCGGGCTCCAGCGCGCAAAAATCACCAGGGCCACCGCAATCAGGCCCTGGCCGCTGGAAATGCCTTCGTTCCAGCTGCCGGGGTAGAACAGCGTCAGCGACGCGCCGCCCAGGCCGGCGATCATGCCGCCGGCGGTCGTGGCCAGCATGCGGATGCCGTTGACCGAGTAGCCCAGCGCCCGCGCCGCGTTGGCCGAGTCGCCCGCCATGCGCACCAAGAGGCCGTAGCGGGTGCGGCCGAAGCCCCACCACAGGAACACCGCCAGCGCCAGCCCGACCGGCAGCAGCATGTTGACCTGCAGGGCCGACCGCACGACGGGCGAATCGCTCCACAGCCCCAGGTCAATCGCGGGAATCTGCGGCGCCTGCGGCTGGATCAGCGGCTTGCCCAGGTAAAAGGCCAGGCCGGTGCCCAGCAGCATCAGCGCGATGCCGGTGGCCACATCGTTGACGCGCGGCAGCGCGCACAGCGCGCCGTGCAGCGCCGCCAGCAGGCCGCCGGCCAGCGCGCCGGCCAGCACGCCCACCCAGGGCGAGCCGCTGAGGTAGGCCGCGCCGAAGGCCGCCATGGCCGAGAGCACCAGCACGCCTTCGAGGCCGAGGTTGATGCGGCCGGATTTCTCGGTCAGGCATTCGCCCAGGCTGACGAACAGGAAGGGCACGCCGACCCGCAGGGCGCCGCCCACAATGCCGGCGAACAGGGCGATCCACTGGTCCGCACTCATGACAATGCTCCTTTGTTGATGGCTGGCTGGACGATGGCGCCGACGCCCGGTGCGCCGCTGACCGGCGGTGGGCGGCCGGGGGCGGCGGGCGCTGCGGCCTCTTGCATGGCGGCCGGTAGCGCCGACGCCGATGCCGGGTTGGGTGCGGGTGGCCGGCTGAGCTTTGCCGGCAGCGCCTTCCAGTCCACGTCGCGCAGGGCCTCGCTGGCCAGGATCAGCACGAAGGCAATGCCCTGCAGCACCTGCACCGACGCATCGGGCAGGCCCAGGCGGCGCTGCAGCAGGCTGCCCGCCGCGCCAAAGCCGCCGAACAGAATCGCCACCGGAATGATGGCCAGCGGGTTATGCCGGGCGATGAAGGACACCAGGATGCCGGCATAGCCGTAGCCGGCGATCAGCGAGGCATTGGCGCTGGTGTGCACCGCCGCCACTTCGACCGCGCCGGCCAGGCCGGCGCTGGCGCCGCCAAGTCCGCAGGCCAGCAGCACCAGCTTGGACGCCGGCAGGCCCACCAGCTGCGCGGTGCGCGGGTTGCCGCCCACCACCCGCACCGAAAAGCCCGAGGCAGTCCAGCGCAGCCACAGCCCGAGCCCGATGCACGCCAGCACGCCCAGCGCCAGGCCCCAGTGCACATCCGAGCCGCCGATGCCGCCGATCCGCATGCCTTCGGAGAGCGTATAGGTGGAGGGCTTGTTCAGGCTGGCCGGGTCGCGCAGCGGGCCTTCGACCAGGTGCTTGAACAGGCCGATGGCGATGTAGGCCAGCAGCAAGCTGCTGATGGTTTCGTTGATGCCCCGGAACTGCCGCAACCAGCCCGCCAGCGCGATCCACAGGGCGCCCGCTGCCGCGCCCGCCGCGCAGACCAGCGCCGTGCCGGCCGCGTTGTCAGGCAGCGGCAGCACATACGGCAGCGCGGCGCAGGCCAGGCCGCCCAGCACCACCGCGCCTTCGCCGCCGATGATGACCAGCCCGGCCCGCGCCGGAATCGCCACGCACAGGGCGGTCAGCATCAGGGGCGCGGCGCGCTGCAGGGTGTTCTGCCAGGAGAACCAGTCGCCGAACGCGCCCTTGAACAGCAGCGCCCACACCTCGACCGGGCTGGCACCGGCCAGGCCCATCAGCAGGCCGAACAGCAGCAGCGCCGCCGCGATGGCGAACACCGGCAGGCCGATATCGTTCAGTGTGTCGCGCATGTCGCACTCCTGGGGTCAAGGCGTTCAGAGGGAGCCCACCACGCCTTCGACGAGGTAGTTCATCTTTTCCAGTTCCAGGTCGGTCTGCTTGTAGGCCTTGCCGGCAGGAATCACGATGCCGCCCTTGTTGTCCTTGAGCGGGCCCTTGAAGATGTCGAAGCTGCCGGCCACCATCTTGGCCTTGGTGTCGTCGGCATTCTTGCGGGCCGCCTCGGGCACCATGGCGCCGTAGGCCGACATCTTAACGAAGCCTTCCTTCAGGCCGCCGCGCACGAAATTCGGGTGCGGCTTGCCGGTCTTGGCGGCGTCGATGAAGGTGGTATAGGCCGTCAGCCAGTTCCATTCGGCGCCGGTCAGGTAGGCGGCGGGCGCCAGCTTGGCCTGGCTGGCGTGGTAGCCGCAGACCATCTTGCCGCGCTTGGCGGCGGTTTCCACGATGACCTTGGGGCCATCGACATGCATGGTGAACACGTCGCAGCCCTGGTCGGCCAGGCTGTTGGTGGCCTCGGCCTCCTTCACCGCCATCGACCAGTCGCCGGTGAAGATCACGTTGCAGGTGATGTCGGCCTTGACCGAGCGGGCGCCGAGCACGAAGGCATTGATGTTGCGCAGCACCTGCGGAATCGGCTTGGCCGCCACGAAGCCGATCTTCTTGCTCTTGCTCATGTGGCCGGCGATCACGCCGTTGAGGTACTGGCACTCCTCGATGTAGCCAAAATAGCTGGCCGCGTTCTTGGGATGCTTGCCTTCGGTCCACAGGCCGCCGCAATGAGCAAAGCGCACGTCCGGGTACTTGGCCGCCATGGCAATCACATGCGGGTCGAAGTAGCCGAACGAGGTGGGGAACAGCAGCGTCGCGCCATCCTGGGCAATCATGCCGGTCATGGCTTTTTGCACGGCGGCGGTCTCGGGCACGCTTTCTTCCTCGACCACCTTGATGCCCGGCATTTTCTTGACTTCGGCCGCCGCCATGGCCTGCGCCTGGTTGTAGCCGTAGTCGTCGCGCGGGCCGACATAGATCACGCCGATGGTCAGCGGCTTTTGCGCCAGCGCCAGCCCGCTCCAGCCCCCCAGCGTGCCGGCAGCGCCCAGGGCCGCCAGTGATTTGAGGGAGTCGCGACGATTCAGGGATTTGAGGCTCATGTTTTTCTCCGTGGGTTGATGAGGTGTCAGGGTGCTTTTAAACGGTGCGAAATCTGAAATCAATCATGTATCCAAGATTGAATGCAACAAACATGCCACAAATGCCGGAGCAGCCTGGTCGTCCGGCATGTTTTTGCATCAAATAGAGCTTCGGCGCATGAACCGCTTGCGCAGACAGCTATCAATTCAGTAGCATTCAGGGAGCCGCATCAGCCAGCGGCGGGCGCGAGCAGGCTCACATGAGCCGCCACCACGCGCCAGCCGTCGGCGGTGCGCAGCCAGGTCTGGCTCTGGCGGCCGGCCCTGTCGCTGCCAATGCGCTGGAACTCCAGGTTGGCGGTGGCGAAGTCATGCCCGTAGGTGGTGATGACCGTCTTCAACACGGTGCGCGCCAGCCCCAGCGCAGGGCGGCCGGCGCGAAAGTCGCAAATCGCGTCGTAGCCGTAGAGGTTTTCGGTCGCGCCGTAGCGCAGGGTGAGCGGGCTGCGCCAGAACAGCGCGTCGAGCACCGCCACGTCGTTGCCGACCAGGGCCCGCTCGTAGCGCTCGCACTGCAATGTCACCTCGGCCAGTACGGCGGGAAGATTGATGTCCATGAATCGCTCTCCAGTCTTGTGCCTGTTCAGGCTGGGTCGGGGGCCAGCAGCCCGGCAGGCGGCGCCTTCAGGCAGGCCGCGCCGGCGTCCTGCAGCACCAGGGCGGCGCGCAGGGCCAGGTCTTCGCGCCAGGGCGCGGCGATGAGCTGCACAGCAATCGGCAGGCCGCCCGTGCCGGCCGGCCACATCGGCGCTGCCACCACCGGGCAGCCGGCGAAGGACACCGGCTGCGTCAGCAGTCCGATGGCCGCGCGGCACGGCAGCTGCACGCCGTTGATGTCGAGCCACTCGATGCCGATCAGCGGCGCGCTGACCGGCGTGGCGGGCGCCAGCAGCACATCCCAGTCGCGGAACAAAGCATTGACCCGGTCGCGGTAGATCCGCCGAAAGCGCTGCGCCCGCACATACCAGGCCGCCGGCTGCAGCGCGCCGGCGATGAAGCGATCCACCGACAGCGGCTCGAACTCGTCGGCCCGGGTGCGCAGGTTCTGCAAGTGCAGGCTGCCGCCTTCGCTGGCCGACACGATGAAGGCCGCCGCCCGGCCCAGCGCCGCATCGGGCCACTCCACCTGTTCGCTGGCGCCCAGCAGCTTGGCCGCCGCCATCACCGCCTCCCTGGCCGGCGGCGTGGCATGGTCGTGAAAATAGCCGCCCAGCACGCCGATCCGCAATCCCTGCGCGCTCCCCTGCCCTGCCTGCAGCTGGTGGCTGACCGGCTGCACCCGCAGCGCGTGGCAGCCGGGGTCGAGCGGTTCGGGGCTTTGCAGCATGTCATAGGCCAGCGCCAGGCTCTCGACCGAATCGGCCATCGGCCCGAGATGATCGATGCTGTGGACAAACGGGTAGCTGCCGCGCCGCGACAGCCGGCCGAAGGTAGGCTTCAAGCCCCAGACGCCGCAAAACGACGCCGGCACCCGGATCGAGCCGTTGGTGTCCGAGCCCAGCGTGATGGCGACCTGCCTTGCTGCCACCGCCGCGCCCGAGCCGCCCGACGAACCGCCCGCCACCCGCGCCAGGTCGTGCGGATTGCGGCACGGCCCGTAGTGACTGTTCTCGGTGGTGAAGCCGTAGGCGTATTCGTCCATGTTGAGCGCGCCCAGCAGCACCGCGCCGGCCGCCCGCATCCGATCGACCAGAAAGGCGTCCTGCAGCGCCGGCGCATCGCTGCGGTTGATCTTGGAGCCGGCCAGCGTGACCTCGCCCTCCACATCAAACAGGTTCTTCACCGCATAGGGCACGCCCGCCAGTGGCGCCAAGGTATCGCCGCGCGCGCGGGCCGCATCCACCGCGTCGGCTTCGCGGCGGGCGCGCTGCTCGCTCAAGCTGGTGAAGGCATTGACCTTTCGGTCCGTTGCCTTGATGCGCTCCAGCGAGGCCTGCAGCACTTCGCGGGCGCTGAGGTCGCCCGCAGCGATGGCGCGGCCCAGCGCAAAGCCGTTCATGCCAAAACCGGCTGGCGGGTTGTCGTTCATGGCGCGTCGTCTCCGGTCTGGGTCGAGGGAAAGGCCAGGGGCTTGTAGATTTCTGCCGGTTCGTCATGCGCGGCCATGGGGGCATCGTCCAGCAACTGCGCCAGCTGGGCGGTGCGGGCCAGATGCGCCGCCACGCGCCCGGCCCTGGCCTCGTCGAGCGGCACGCCCTGCAGCGCCGCGCTGGCCTTCACATAGGCCAGGATGCCGTCGCCGCTCATCGCCGCACTTCCCGCTGAAAAATTTCCAGGCTGCGTTTTTTCATCTGGATGAAGCTGTCCTCGCTGAGCGTTTCCACCGTGCGGGGCCGGGCATCGCCGTAGTGCAGGATGTCGGCCACCCGCGTCGGGCGCTTGGTCAGCAGCAGCACCTGATCAGCCAGGTACACGGCTTCCTCCAGGTCGTGCGAAACCAGCAGCATGGTGGTGCCGGTCTGGATGAACACCTCCTGCAGCTTTTCGCGGATGAAAAGCGTCATCTCGAAGTCCAGCGCCGAGAATGGCTCGTCGAGGAACAGCACCTCGGGCTTGGGCGCCAGCGCCCGCATGATGGAGGCGGTCTGCTGCTGGCCACCCGAGAGTTCATAGGGGTAGCACTTGAGGTCGAACTTCACGTCGAACGAGGCCACCAGCTCGGCCATGCGCCGGTCCACCTCGGCCTTGGATTTGCCTTCGAGTTTCAGCGGGTAGGCAATGTTGTCGATGGTGCGCATCCACGGGAACATGGCCTCGCGGTAGTTCTGGAAGACATAGCCGATCTTGGTGTCCTTGAGCGACTTGCCGTCGAACAAAATCTCGCCTGCATCAATCGGGATCAGGCCGGCGATCATGTTGATGAGGGTCGATTTTCCGCAGCCGTTGGGGCCGAAGACCGAGACGATCTTGTGCTTGGGGATGTCGAGGTCAAAGTTCTCGTACAGCGGCCAGCCGGCGAAATACTTGGTCAGGCCGCGAATGGTGATGTGGGTGTCCGCCGGGCCGGGCCGAAAGACAGGCGCCGGCACGTCGGCGTACACGGGGGCATTGAGAACAACCGTCATGACGTGCTCCAGTGGGTTTCAGGATGGGCGGACAAGCAAAAGGCCAGCCAGGCAAGCGAAGGGCGCAAAGAATCCCGCGAAGCGAGCGACAGCGAAGCGCTGCCCTTCCAGCAGGGGCCGTGGAACCGGCTTTGCCAGGCCACAGGCGCAGCAGCATCGAGGTGCAGCGACCTACGCGAAGCAAGCGGCAGCGCGGCGCCGCCCTTCCAGCAGGGGCCGTGGAACCGGCTTTGCCGGGCCACAGGCGCAGCAGCCCCCTCGGGGGGCAGGGAGCCACACGCAGTGGGCGACCGTGGGGGCAATCTCACCTTCCGCTCCAGTGAACGATGCGGCGCTCGGCCACGAGAAACAGGATGTTGAGCCCGTAGCCCAGCGCGCCCGCCGCCAGGATGGCCGCGTACATGCTCTTGACGTTGAGCACCTGCTGCGCGTCGATGATGCGGTGGCCCAGCCCGGCGTCCGAGCCGATGAACATCTCGGCCACGATCACGATCACCAGCGCCATCGACACGGCTGAGCGCAGGCCGACGAACGAGGGCTGCAGGCTTTCCCAGATCAGCACGTCCTTGAACACCTGCCAGCGCGACGCGCCCATCACCCGGGCCGCCATCACCCGCTGCTTTCTGGCATTGATGACGCCGTAGGCGCTGTTGAACACCACGATCAGCAAGGCGCCGAAGGCCGCTATCGCCACCTTGTTGATGTCGGACACACCGAAGATCAGCAAAAAAAGCGGAATCAGCGCCGACGAGGGGGTTGAGCGAAAGAAGTCGATCAGGAACTCGACGCTGCGGTAGGCCTTTTCATTGCTGCCCAGCAGCACGCCCAGAGGCACGCCGACCACTGCGGCAATCGTGAAGGCTTCAAGCGTGCGCAGCACCGTGACGCCGAAATCGAGCAGCAGCGGCCCGCCGGCCAGCCCGGTAAAGAGCGCCATCAGCGTGGCCGCCGGGCTGGGCAACAATATCGCCTTGATCAGTCCCAGCCGGACCACCAGGTCCCAGACGATGAACAGGCCGACCGGGCCGGCAAAGGGCAGCAGCCGGCTCCAGTCGAACCTGGCCGGCGCGGCAGGCAAGCCAGGGCTGGGCGCAGCCCAGGCGGCAGCGGCTTTGGCAGGTGTGCTGTGCGCCATGGTCAGCCCTTGAACAGCAGGCTCTCGACCACGACCTTGCGCTCGAAGATGCCTTTTTCGGTGAACAGGTCGTAGAACTTCTGGAAATAGGCCACATCGCTGGGCTTGAACTCGTGGTGGAGCATGTAGGAGGCGAGCGGCACCTCGGCGGTCAGCGGCCCCTCAATGGCGGTGTAGCCTTTCATAAACTGGCGGGCCTCGTCGGGCTTGGTGCGCACCAGCTCGATGCCGCGCGCATAGGCGGCAATGTATTTTTTGGTGACGTCAGGGTATTTCTTGATGAACTCGCTGGTCAGGCTGGCGGCGCCGCCGTGCCAGGGCGCCATCGGGTCGCCCAGGATGTAGCGGGCCACCACGCCGGCCTCGACCACCCGGGTGGTGCCGTTCATGCGCCCGACCGTGCCGGTCGGCTCCAGGGTGTAGCAGGCGTCGACCTGGCCTGCCACCAGCGCGGCCACATGCTGGCCAATCGGCAGCTCGACCACTGTCACGCCTGACGCGCCGGCGCGCTCCAGCATGGTTTTGGCCAGCGTCATGTTCTGGATGCCGGGGCCGGAGGCCACCCGCTTGCCCTTGAGGTCGGCCATGGTCTTGACCGGGCTGTCCTTGGGCACGATGAATTCATCGAGCACGAACTTGGCATTGCTCGGGTTGGTGGCGAAAATCTTGAACAGGCCGGGCTGCGCGATCTCGCCGATCGCCAGGTTGGCCGAGCCGGTGCCGTTGGCGCTTCCTTCCGAGCGGCCCGACAGCATGGCCTCCATCACCTGCTGCGCGCCGGCAAACTTGAGCGGCTCCACCTCCAGGCCGGCCTCCTTGAAATAGCCTTTGTCCAGCGCCGCGAAAAACGGCAGGCCGGCCGCCACCGGCCAGAAGCCGATGCGGATTTTCGGACTGGCCTGGGCGCGCACCAGGGTCGGCGCGCCCAGCGCGGCCAGCCCCGTGGCTGCGGCTGCGCCTTGGAGCAGCTTGCGGCGCGAACTGCCGGTGGATGCGGTGTGATCCGCTGTGGGGGGCAAGGCTTTCATCGAGGAACTCCGGTTGGATTGAAAAAGAATCAAGGCGCGCTCTTGGCCAGGGGTGCGCCAGCCGGCGCCTTGGCGAGCGTGGCCATATAGGCGCGCCAGCCGCCCCAGTCGGTCACCTCCTGCGCCGACTCCAGCGCATGCCCTTCGCAGATGAAGCCGGTGACCCAGCTGCCATCGGCCAGCTCGACGCTGCCCAGCCCCAGCGGCGCCGGAATCAGCGCCAAAAAGCTGCCGACTTGCTGCTGCGGGATGTCCCACACCTCCAGCGCGATCGCGTGGCCGCCTGCAGTCACGCGCTTGAGGCCCGGCTTGGGCGGCACGGTGCCCGCCAGCGCATACAGCCGGTAATGGGGCGCGGTGCGGGTGGCCTCGGCCAGGCGGGCGCCTCGCTCGGTCAGCTGGC